>NZ_JAMYQF010000081.1:0-22409 GCF_040320745.1 Mesorhizobium sp. M0621
GCGGGTCAGGTCGTGACCGACACCTTCACGGTGACGAGCCAGGACGGCACGGCGACGGGGACGGTGACGGTGACCATCACCGGCACCAACGACGCACCCGACATTCATCTCGTGGCGACAGGGACGCCGGACACCGCATCGGCGACCTTGACGGAGACCAACGCCGGTCTGTCGGCCACAGGCACGCTGACGGTGACCGATGCCGATCTCAGTGATACGGTCAATTCTTCGGTTACGACCGTTGTGGCCTCAGGCACTACCACGGGCCTTGGCCTGACCAACCCTCAACTGCTGGCGATGTTGGCTGTTTCGCCAACATCGGGCCTTGCCGCAAATCCGACCGACACCCACAATCTCGGCTGGACCTTCAACTCCGGCACGCAGGCATTCGATTACCTTGCCGTCGGTCAGTCACTGACACTCACCTACACAGTCCAAAGCACCGACAACAACGCGGCGTCAGACACCCAGACCGTGACGGTGACGGTGAACGGCACCAACGATGCACCCGACATTCATCTCGTGGCGACAGGGACGCCGGACACCGCATCGGCGACCTTGACGGAGACCAACGCCGGTCTGTCGGCCACAGGCATGCTGACGGTGACCGATGCCGATCTCAGTGATACGGTCAATTCTTCGGTTACGACCGTTGTGGCCTCAGGCACTACCACGGGCCTTGGCCTGACCAACCCTCAACTGCTGGCGATGTTGGCTGTTTCGCCAACATCGGGCCTTGCCGCAAATCCGGCCGACACCCACAATCTCGGCTGGACCTTCAACTCCGGCACGCAGGCATTCGATTACCTTGCCGTCGGTCAGTCACTGACACTCACCTACACAGTCCAAAGCACCGACAACAATGGCGCGTCGGATACCCAGACCATCATCGTCACGGTGAATGGCACAGACGACGTCAGTGCAACGCTGATTTCCTCAGTCGTACGAGGCGCCCAAGGAAACAACGCAACTCCAAGTACTGTGACGATAACGTTTACTTCGTCCGTCAACGCGAATTTTGCAAATCTATCGGACGTGATGCACGTCTCCGGCTTGCCGAATGTCAGCGTGATCGCTGGGTCGGGAAGCTTCAATGGCGACCACACAGTGTACACGTTCCAGGTCGACAAAGGTGCGGGAAGCAACAACGGATCCAAGTATGACTTGGTCATAGATTCCGGAGCGTTCTCGGACACATCTGGGCATACCAATGCAGCGAAGACGACGATTAACCTCCAGCCCGCCGGCACTGCCGGCGAGCCCATCAATCTCGCCCTGACCGATCCATCGCATGAAGGTGCGCTCATCACCGTCACGGTGAAGGACGTGCCTTCGGGCTGGACCATCGAAGGCGCCACCCACAACGCCGACGGAACCTGGACGATACAGACCAACGACCTGCACGCCCTGACCGTCACCACGCCGCCCGAATTCACCGGCGCTGCGGTGCTCGACGTGCAACTGACCTGGACCAATGCCGACGGCACGACCGGCAGCGCGTCGATCGCCGACAATGTCGAGGCCTACGCTCCGGGCTCACCCATCTTTGCCTGGTCCGGCGACGACGTTTTGACCGGCTCTCACGGCAACGATCTCTTCGTCTTCTCGCAGCCGATCGGCGCCGATACGGTGCACAATTTCGATGCGGCGGCCGACCAGATCGACCTTATCGGCTACAACGGAGTGGCAGATTTTGCCGATCTCCAGACGCATATCGCCGACGACGCTCACGGCAACGCGGTGATCACGCTTGGTGACGGGCAGTCGATCACGCTGGACGGCGTGCACTCGGGCGCGCTCACGGCAAGCAATTTCGTCTTCGACCAGACGCCGGTGGTCAACAATTCAGGCACCATGACGATCGGCGACGGCGCCTTGCTGCCGCTGAGCGGCACGATCAACAATGCGGGCACTATCTCGCTGGACTCGACCAGCGGCGATACGCTGCTGCAAATCATCCAGCATGGCGTGTCGCTGCAGGGTGGCGGGCAGATCCTGCTGTCCGACAGCGCCGCCAACATCATCTCCGGCACCGGGCCGGACGTCACTCTGGTCAACGTCGACAACACGATCTCGGGCGCCGGTCAACTGGGCGGCGGGATGCTCGGCCTCGACAACCACGGCACCATCATCGCCACCGGCTCGAATGCGCTGGTCATCGATACCGGAGGCAGCGTCGTCGTCAATTCGGGAACGCTGGAGGCAACCGGCTCCGGCGGCCTTACGATCACCGGCGGGCTGGCGAATTTCGGCATGCTGTGGGCCAATGGCGGTAACATTGACATCAACGGCCAGGTCACTGGCGACGGCGATGCCACGATCGGCAACCTGTCGAAGCTGGAGTTCGGCGCGGCTTCTTCAACCGACGTCACCTTCGCGGCGAATGCCGCTGGCACATTGCAGCTGGACGATTCCTTCGATTTCAGCGGAAGCATCGCCGGCATCACCAATGACGACAAGGTGAACCTCGAAGACATCCTGTTCGGTGCCGGAACGTCCGCTGCCTATCAGGCGGACCTCGATGGCGCCGGAGGAACGTTGACCGTGACGGACGGCACGCACAACGCCACGCTCCACCTGCTCGGCGTCTACGATGCCCACAGCTTCACACTTGCCGACGACGGCACCGGCAGGACGGTGGTGCAAGTGAGCGACTTTGTGATGTGAACCAAAGGAGAGCCGCGCGGACACTCTCCTCATGCTGCCGGTTCCTGATTCAGCTTACGAATTAAGGTTTACGGCAGGAATAGGAAGGGACCACGTGGCTGGTTGGACGATCAGGAGTAGTATCGGTTCCGGGCGTGGACAGGGGGGCGGTTTTCCGCTGGGTTCTTGAGTAACAATAAATCCCAAATTGTGAAGGATGCGCTTCGGGCATGCCGCCGCTATTTCCTGGTCGCGGCGGCGTTCAGCCTGGCGATCAACCTGCTCTACCTCGCCTCCCCGCTTTACATGCTGCAAATCTACGACCGGGTCGTCACCAGCGGCAGCGAAACCACGCTGGTGATGCTGACCTTGGTGTTGCTGGCGGCCTTCCTGTCGCTGGCCGGCCTCGACCTGGTGCGCGCCGCCATCCTGACGCGCGCCAGCGCGCGGCTCGACCGGCTGCTGTCGGCAAAGATCCTCGCCGCGTCGGTCGAAACCCCATCGCCCGGTTCCTCGCAAAGCCAGCCTATCCGCGATTTCGATACGTTCCGGCAGGTTATCACCGGCAGCGGAGTCCATGCTCTTTTCGACCTTCCATGGTCGCCAATCTATATCGGCATCATCTTCCTGCTGCATCCATGGCTCGGCTTCTTCGCACTGGGTTGCTCGCTGCTCCTGATAGCCATGGCCGTACTCAACGAGTATCTCGTACGTTCGCCGCTGAAGCAGGCCAACGACCTGGCGACCACCAACTATAATTTTACGGAGATGAGTCTCCGAAACGCGGAAGTCGTTCGCGCCATGGGCATGATCGACGGGCTCATCCGCCGCTGGGGGCGCGACCGCAATTTGGCGCTGCGGCGTCAGGCGGAGGCGAGCGACCGTGCCGCACTGATGTCGGGCCTTATCCGGTTCCTGCGGCTCGCCATGCAGTCGCTGATCCTCGGCCTCGGCGCCTATCTGGTCATCGAACGGCAGATCACCGGCGGCACCATGTTCGCCGCGAGTCTCCTGCTGGGCAGGGGATTGCAGCCTGTAGAGCAGATCGTCGGCCTCTGGCGCAGCCTGATCCTGGCGCGGGCGGCGTTGGCAAGGGTCGAGAAGCTGGTCGACGGGGGCGCGCGGAACGAAAGATCGTTCAACCTGCCCAAGCCCAGCGGCAAGATCTCCGTCGAGCAGGTCAGTTATGCAATTGCCAGCCAGCAAAAGGTGCTTCTGCGGGACGTATCGTTTCGACTGGAAGCAGGCGAGGCGCTCGGAATCGTCGGCCCTTCCGGCGCCGGCAAGTCGACGCTGGCACGTAACCTCGCCGGCGTCATGCAGCCCAGTCGCGGCACCGTCAGGCTGGACGGTGCCGACCTGTCGCAGTGGGGGCACGACGCGCTCGGCGACCACATCGGCTACCTGCCGCAGGACATCGAACTGTTCTCCGATACGGTCGCCGCCAATATCGGGCGCTTCAAGACCAATGTCGACCAGGAGGTGATCGAGGCCGCGCGGCTCGCAGGCGTGCACGAGATGATCATCCGCCTGCCGCAGGGTTACGAGACCCAGATCGGCGAAGGCGGCGCTGTGCTGTCGGGAGGATATCGGCAACGGATCGCCCTTGCCCGGGCGGTGTTCGGAACGCCGAAACTGATCGTTCTCGACGAGCCGAGCTCCAATCTCGACGCTGACGGCGACCGCGCGTTGAGCGAATGCGCGATCGAGCTCAAGCGCCGTGGCAGCACCGTGATCATCGTCTCGCACCGGCCCTCGACCCTGGCGAATGTCGACAAGATCCTTCTGTTGCGCGATGGCGCGGTCGAGGCCTTCGGCATGAGAAACGAGATCGTCGCGCTGCTCAACCAGCGCGCGGCGCCAATGGCGGTGGCAACCCAATGAGCTGTGGCCGGAGAGATCGATGAGCGACGGCGCCCTTACCTACCGGAGCCTGCCCGGCGAGGCTGGCATCCTCGCACCGGATTCGATCCGGGTGCCAGCCTATATCGGCCTGCTGATCATCGTTGCCTTCTTCGGCGTCTTCGGCGGCTGGGCAGCCTTTGCACCGCTTAACGGCGCGGTGCTCGCCGATGCCATCGTCAAGGTGGAAGGCAATCGCAAGAGCGTCCAGCACTTCGATGGCGGAACGGTGAAGGAGATTCACGTCAAGGATGGCGACGTCGTCAGGAAGGGCGACATCATGCTGAAGCTGGACGACACGAGGATTCGGTCCGAGTTCAATCTCTATGCCCAGCAATACGCGCTGCTGCGAGCAACCGATGCCAGGATCCGGGCCGAGCTGGACGGCAGCGAGGCTGTTGCCTTCCCGAAGGACATCCTCAAGGAGCACGAGACCTACCTTAGGGACGCGATGGCAAACCAGATCGCCGACCTGGAAAGCCAGCGCGCCTCGATGGCCGGCGCCAGACAAATCCTCGAGCGGCGGATTGCCGAGCTCGAGGAGCAGATCCAGGGCAAGCAGTCTCGGGTCGAATCCTACCAGGCCCAACTGCGATCGACGGTCGACGAGAAGGCCAGCCTGTCGAAGCTGCTCAAGGCCGGATTGACGACCCGCCCGCGCATTCTGGAGCTGGAAAGATCCGCCTCGGATCTGCAGGGCCTGATCGACGAGAATCTCGGCGCAATTGCCGGCAGCCAACAGAGCAAGGCCGAGCTCGATAGCCAGATCGCGCAGCTGACCAATGAGCGCCGAGCCAAGCTGTCGGCCATGCTGATCGATACGCAATCGAGCCTTTCCGACCTTGTGCCAAAGATGTTTGCAGCCCAGGCTGCCATGGACCGGGCCGAAGTGCGTGCGCCCTATGACGGCCAGGTAATGGATCTCACCGTCTTCTCGATCGGAGCGATCGTTTCGCCGGGCCAGACGATCCTCGACATCGTGCCGACTGAGAATTCGCTGATCGTCCAGGCGCAGGTTCGCGTCGAGGACATATCGAACCTGCGGCCCGACATGGCAGCCGAAGTTCGTTTCACATCCTACAAGCAGCGCTCGATTCCCATAATTCATGGCCGCGTCAGCCGCATTTCGGCAGATCGGATTACCGACAGCAAGACAGGGTTTCCCTACTATCTCGCCGACGTAGCGGTCGACCCAGTGGAATTGGCGGCGGCCCCACAGATTGCGCTCTATCCAGGCATGCCGGCATCAGTCATGATCGTCACCGAGGAACGCACCGCACTCGACTACATTCTGGGCCCGTTGGTTGTGTCGTTCCACTCCGCGTTTCGCCAGAAATGACGGAGTTCGCAAGTCTCCCCGCGATTCTGTTTCGACTGATGGTCAGGCCTGCAAAAAGATAAAGCCGAGGGAGAAACTTCTGGGAACTTTCGCCGGCATTCCGCCTAAGACAAACCGATACAGATCTGAGCCCTGGTGACGACGCTGCCCAATCTCGGGCTAGGAGACGATGTCGCGGTCGACTGCCAAGCCTAAATATTCCGAGAGGTCGTGCCGGCGGTCCATGGTGCTGGGTGTTTTGCTAGACTAAAGAGGATTCGCCTGCGGGGCGCATGGTGTCCCGATACCGAAAGCAAAATCGGGAACGCAGCCAGCCGAACTGGCTGGGTCGGACATCGACTGACCAAGGTCGATCAGCGCCTCGTCACCGCGCAGGATTCCGGATGCGCTGCCTTCAAAAAAGCCTCCCTCGACGACGGCCCCGGTTTGCTGTTGCGGCGTCAGCGGCGGCGCGACGTCGACCTCGATGTCGGCACTCGCGTTCGCCACGGTCTGGCCGAGCGTATAGTTTGCGGCATCGCTCCCGCCAAGCGAAAGGCCGATGATGGTCACGGTCTTGTTCGCTCCCGGCAAAGCGTCGACGAAGCGGCCGGTGGCCGTCGCGACGGTGAGGCCGTCGCCGGCAATGATGCCGGAGAAGCCCGCATGACCCAGATCGAGCGCCGCGGTGGTGGTGCCGTCAAAGGCCTTGTTCTTGGCCGTAATGCCGGTGATTGCCGCGATCTCGGTCCTGGCAATGTCGGCGGTGATCGTCGCCGTGCCGGCAATCGTGTAGTTGCCGGAATCGGCGCCGTTCAGGCTGACGCCGTCCAGCGTAACGGTCTTGGCGCTCCCGGCATTCTTGTCCTGGAAACTCGCATCGCCATGGCCAAAGGACACGCTGTCTCCTGAAACCACGCCGACGAGGCTTCCCGCATTGGCGATCATGGCAATGGCGGTGCCGTCATAGGTCTTGTTGGCCGCAGTGAAGCCGGAAAGCGCAAGCAGTGCCTTGTCGATGTCGGCGGTCGTGGTCGCCGTGGCGGCAATCGTGTAATTGCCGGCATCAGCGCCGTTTAGGCTGACGCCGCCGAGCGTGACGGTCTTGGCAGTCCCGGCATTCTTGTCCGAGAAGCTCGCGCCGCCATGGCCAAAGGCAACGCTGTCTCCCGCGATCACGCCGACGAGGATTCCCGTATTGGCTATCGTGGCGACAGTTGTGCCGTCGTAGGCCTTGTTAGCGGCTGTGAAGCCGGAAAGCGCGAGCAGTGCCTTATCGATGTCGGCAGTGGCAGTGGCGGTTGTATCCGCAAGAATGTAGTTGCCGGCGTCCGCGCCGCCGAGCGCCAGACTATTGATACCGACCGTCTTGCCCGCGCCGGCATTCTTGTCGCCGAAAGCGCCGGTGGCGCTCGCGACCGTCAGGCTGTCGCCGGAGGCCATGCCATTGAACACAGCACCGGAAGTGTCGAGCGTCGCGGCGATGGTAGCATCATAGGTTTTGTTATTGGCCGTGATGCCCGCGACGCCGGAGATGACGGCCCTGAGAATATTGGCAGTGGCGGTGGCCGTCGTGTCCGCAAGAGTGTAGTTGCCGGCATCCGCACCGCCGAGCGCAAGACCGTCGATAACGACCGTCTTGCCGGCGCCGGCATTCTTGTCGCCGAAGCTCCCTGAGGCGCCGGCGACCGCCAGGCTGTCGCCGGCAACCATGCCATTGAACACGGCACCGGAAGTGTCGAGCGTCGCGGCGGTGGTAGCGTCGTAGGTCTTGTTGCTGGCTGTGACGCCGGTGATGCCGGTGATGACGGCCTGGTTGATCGTGCTCGTGGTGTTGGCGGCGTAGGTGACGCTATAGTTACCGCCATTATTTCCGTCGCTGAGCGTTACAGCCGAGACCGTCACGGTCTTACCCGTCCCGGCGTTCTTGTCGGTGAAGGCAAAGCTGCCGCCACTAAGGGCGTCCGTGCCAAAGAGCTGACCGGACGCGACCACCGCCGTTCCGCTGGCGCTCGTATTGCCATCATAGGTTTTGACGATGTCCGCCAGCGAGATGGTGAGCGCGGCCGGGTTGATGGTCAACGCCCCGTTGGCATAGCTGATAGTGTAGTTGCTGGAGGACAGGCCCGAGGCGGTGATCGTGTAATTCCCCGCATTCCGCGCGGCCTGAGACGTGCCGCCATAGGCCAGCGAGCCGGAGAGAACGGAAGCGGTCTCGCCGTTGACGAAACCGGAGTAGCTGACGCCGTTGCCGCCGCTGAACGCCTGCCCGTCAAAGGCGCGGGTCAGGCTGTCGGCGGTGACGGTGAGCGCGGCCTTGTTGATGCTGCTCGTCGTGTTGGCGGCGTAGCTGACCGCGTAGTTGCCACCATTGTTGCCGTCATTGATGCTAACGCCGGAGACGGTCACGGTCTTGCCAGTCCCCGCATTGTTGTCGGCGAAGGCAAAGCTGCCGCCGCTCAGGGAGTCGGTGCCGAAGAGCTGACCGGATTTGACCACCGCAGTGCCGCTCGCGCTCGTCCCGCCGTCATAAGTCTTGGACACGTTCGCAGTCGAGATGGTGAGTGCTGCCGGGTTGATGGTCAGCGCGCCGTTGGCATAGCTGATGGTGTAGTTGCTCGAGAACAGGCCCGAGGCGGTGATCGTATAATTCCCCGCGTTCCGCGCGGCCTGAGACGTGCCGCTATAGGTCGGCGAGCCGGAGAGAACGGAAGCGGTCTCGCCGTTGACGAAACCGGAGTAGCTGACGCCGTTGCCGCCCGCAAACACCTGGCCGTTATAGCTCTTGGTCAGACCGTTCGCCGTGACCGTCAGCGCTGCCTTGTTGATGATGAGTGTGCCCGAAATGGAGCCGGTATAGATGGATTCACCCGTGCTGCTGCTCAGGTTCAGGACGTTGGCGAGGTTGTAGCTTCTCGCGTTGGTCGCGGTGCCGTTCCAACCCAAGGTGACGGCGTTGGCATTGACTCCCGTCACGCTGAGGCCCGCTGTTGAAGCCGGCGTGCCATAGATGGTGGTGGCCGTCCCGGAGACGTTCACATAGGCGTCGTACAGCGTGCCCGATCCCACGCCGCGCAGCATCATGTAGCCGCTGTTCTCGCCACTGGTCGATTTGCCCCAAATGTTGGCGAAATCCCATCCGGCGTCGATGAAGGTAAAAGGGTCCTGCAACGCGGCCGAGGTCTTGCCAACACCGCCTGCGGAAGCTGCCTGTCCCGAGGTTTCCGTGTTCCAGAAGCTGTTGATGACTGTGCCAGAGTTGCCAGCCATCAACCCGCCGACACTTCCGGACCCGCTCACGGAGCCGGTAGCGTAGCTGTTTTCGACCGCAAGGCTGTTGCTTCCCATCAGCCCGCCCACGGTGTCGCTGCCACTCACGGAACCCGTAGCGTAACTGTTTCGCACGGTGCCCAAGTTGTTTCCCACCAACCCGCCGACAAATTGGTCGGCGCTCGCGGAGCCGGTAGCGTAGCTGTTTTCTATCGTGGCCCAGTTGCTTCCCACCAGCCCGCCAATGGCTGCGCTGTCTTCGCCATCAACAGAACCGGTAGCGTAGCTGTTTCGCACAGTACCGTGGTTCAATCCCACCAGCCCGCCAATGCCGCTGCCGCTGCCGACGCCGCTGACGGCACCTGTTGCGTATGAGGAACTGATTGTTGTTGCGCCATCTGATATGCTAGAATTCCAGCCGACCAACCCGCCCACAGATATCTTGCCGCTTACGGAGCCGCCAGCCCAAGCGTTTTCGACCGTACCGCGGTTCAACCCCGCCAGCCCGCCAACATCGGTGTCACCACTGACATTGCTGACGACAGAGCTGTTCTGGATCGTCCCCTTGAAATTTGCCCCCACCAAAGCGCCGACTTCCTGGCGACCGCTGATACTGCCTCCGAAGATCGAGACGTTGCGGATCGTCGCGCCCTCGATGGTGCCGAACAGCCCGACATAGTCCGTCGTCTCGCGGTCAATGGTAAGGTTGAAGATCCTGTGGCCAAGGCCGTCAAAGACCCCGGTATATCTGGCGCCGGAATTGCCGATCGGCACAAAGCCTGATCCGGAATTCCAGTTTGCTGTGTCGGTTGCATTGATGTTGGCGCCCAGCACGTAATTGCCGGAGAGAGAGTTGTTGACGTCCTGCAAAGCCGTCACGTCGTTGATGACCGTATAGGCATCGCCATTGATGGTGAGAAAGCCGGTGCCGTTGCGATCGAAATCGACGCTCCCGGAAAAGCCCGTGGAATTGAGCGTGACCTTGACCGTGCCGCCGCTGACGCCGGCATCTGCGCCATTCGCCGTGCCGGTATTCATGGCCAGGGCCGAACTGCCCGTCGCCGTCATCACGGCGCCGATGTCGATGTCGCGCGCAGCCGTCAGCGTCAGTGTATGGGCGCTCCAGCTGACGCTGTCATTGACATTGATGTCGCCGTTGCCGGAGGTGCCACCGCTGGAGCTTTGGATGGTGACATTATTGTTGGCGAGTTGGGTCGACAGCGCCGTGCCAGTGATGTCGCCGCCGGACGCCGCGATGGTGAAGTCATCGGGATCGATCAGCCAGGTGCCGGTCGCACCGCTCGCGGCCTCGGTGGTGATGACCGCCATGTCGGCGATCTTCACCTTCCTGGCGGAGGTCTCGATGAACCCCCCATCGCCGCCTTTCGGCGCCGAGGCGTCTAGCTTGCCTGAGATCTTGACCTCGCCGTGCTCCATGTCGCCCAGAAGCAGAATGCGGCCGTTCTTTTTTCCGATCGCCTTGGCCTCGATGGTGCCGGAATTGTTGACGACGCCTTTCATGGCATCGGAGGCGCCCTTGGCGGTCAGGATCGCCTTGCCGCCGTCAGCCTTGATGAGGCCCTTGTTTTCCACCAGCGTCTTCACGGTGGAGCCTTTGACCTCGACCGACAACAGCCCATCGCCGTCGAAATCAAGCAGGACATCCGTACCGGCGGCCAGCGCGGTCGAGCCAGTGATAGTGCCCGCGTTGGTGATGCTCGGGGAAATCAGCGCCACCACATTGCCGTTGATGGTGCCGTCATTGACGATGGAGCCACCGGTTCCAGTAAAGCGGTAGTTGCCGGAGAGGAAATCCTGATTGGTGATGCCGAGCGTCGAGGCGACGAACCCGCCAGTCTTGACGCTTCCGTTCTTGCCAATCACGATGCCGTTCGGGTTGATGAGAAAGACCTGCCCGTTGGCGCTGAGCGCCCCACGGATCTGCGAGGGATCCTGGCCGACGACACGGTTGAGCGCGACCGACGATGTTTCCGGCTGGTTGAAGGTGACGGAATTGCCGGCGCCGATGGAAAAACCCTGCCAGTTGGCGATCATCCGATCCGTCGCCTGATCGACCGTCATGGCGTTGCCGTTGGTCGTGATCGTCGCCTGTCCGGACACGACCTGGCCGCCGCTGGGCAATACGTTTTGCGCGTAGACCGGGAACGATGAAAAAAGGGCGGTCGAGGCCAGCAATGCGCCAAACGTGCGCCGTCCCCCCTTCAGCGTTTTGAGCCAGATGTGCCTGTAGACCTTGTTCATGGCGATCCCTCAGAAACGAATGGCGCCGCGGAGCCAGAATTGCTGATTGCCGGTGTTGCCGTCGGCATTGGCATCGGTGACATTCGAGCGCCCGGGATTTTTACCCAAGCCGTAGGCCCAAGTTGCCGAGACGTTCAAAGCCTCATGCGTCCAGCGCAGCGAAAGACCCGCGCTCGCAAGGCTATAGTCGTTGCAGCCGCAGACATTGAGGTTGGGAATGCCGTTCTGGTTCTTGTTGATCCAGATACGGCCGGCGTCCAGAAGGCCCGCCAGTTGCAGGCTGCCGAACTCAGAGGGAACGGGCGCGTCATAACGCAGCTCCATCGTCCCCAGCAGCCCCATGTCGCCACGCCCTTCGCCTACCGGCCAGCCGCGCACGCCATAGGGGCCGCCGAGCGAGAAGTCTTCGGACGAATCGAGATTCTTGCTAGACCACTGACCGTAGACGAGCCCGAAGAGCGAAAAATCGCCTGGCAAATCTTGAAGCCGCGCTGCGCTCGCGTTCAGCCGGTGGAAGGCACCTTGCGTCTGGAGCCCGGCTTGGTCCACCTCAAGCGCGTCCCCTTCACGCGCGAGGTCGAGATCGCCGTAGGTCCACCCCAGCGACCAGTTCGTGAGCCCGCCGCCGAAAAACGCATCGCGCATGTCGCCGGAAAGCCCCAGCGTGCCGGACAGCGAGCGTTTGTCCTGAAGGCGCCCGACAATGCTGTCGTCGATCAGCGCCTTCCAATCGAGGCCGGTCGAGAGCCGGACATTGAGATCGCGCGAGCGGATCAGGCTGTAGTCGAGGCCGAGCCCGGCGAACTGTGCGTAACCTTGCAAGCCCAGCGCGGAACCAAAGTCGTCGATGTTGTGATAATCGAGATAGCCGTAATTGGCGCTGGCCGTGAGGCCGGTTGCACCCAACGGCATGCTCAAGCTTGCTTCGCTGAATTTCTGTCCCTCGGAGAACGTCCCCATCAGCCTGGCAAGCTCGCCGAAGCCTGTCATATCCGTAAGCGTGACGAGCGCATTGCCCTGCGCCTTGCCGGTGCTGGCGCTGCCGTAATCGTCTCCCCAGAGGGAGGCGGAAAAGATCGGTGCCTCGTCCACGCCGACGACAAGACGGGTGGTGTTGGGCGCGCTGCCAGGCGTGAGCTTGGCCCGCGCCGAAACGCCCGGCAGGTCGTTCATGCGCAGGAGCGCTTCTTCCAGGTCCTCTTTGGTGACGCTGTCCGCTTGCACCTGGCCTTCGCCGATCGCCCGCAACAGGCCCTCACGGACACGCACGCCCTTGCCGCGTTCGAAATCGGTTTTTTCGAACACGCCTTCGACAATTTTGATCGTGACGAAGCCCTCGGTGATGTCCTGCTGCGGCAGCACGGCGCGGGCGAGTAGCCGGCCCTGCCGCTGGAGCGCCGCTGTCACCTTGTCGGCCAGCGCGTAGAGCCCGGCAATGCCAAGGCGCTTGCCCTTGACGGTCGCGGCCAGTTGCGCGCGCTCCGCTTCCGGCAAAAGTTCGATCTTGCCAGCAAAGCGCAGTTCGCGAAGGATGATGGTCTCGCCCCTCTCGGGTCCGGCGATCAGAGCCGGCTGCCGGCCCGGCTCTTCGGGCTGTGGCAGACGCCGCAGCCGCTGCAGTTCCTGTTGCCGCTGCTGTTCGCGCAGAAGGCTTCCAGCATCCTGCGCCAGGGTCGGCAATGAGGTAGCGGCGAGCAACAGCACCGACAATGCCAGGCAGGCAGGCCGGGCACGCGCCGCGGTGCGCCGATGGACGTCATCGGCAATGGCCGGAATGGCTGCAGAAGCTGGCGTCGCCCTCGAACAAGCCGCAACGAAAAGCCGCCGCCCTCGCCGGTGTTGCCCCCTCTGCAATCGCCTGACCCCCCGAAACAGAATTGCCGGGAATCAATAACTCCGGGCCGCCGCAACTGCAGGATGCACGGACCGCGAGCAAATGTCTTGGACCAAGGAGTGCCCGACTTGGACTGTGCGGCGCCATGATTAAGAAGCTCGGTCGCGTGGCGAAAAGGCAACGACCAACCCGAGGCAAGGGTGGCGCGGGCGGCGCTGCCGTTCCTGTCCGATATTCAGCAGGCCGCTGAAAAATGGGGAACACGCCTGTCGCGTGTTCCCCAAAGGCCCCCGTGCAGTTGCCCCACCGTGATGATTGCCCAGCCAATCAACCCCACGGCAGAAAGCGCAGAACGAAGGAGAAAAATCTTGGATCGTGGGGTGCCGCATATAGACTCTGGGGCGCTGCGCACTAGTGTCCCGCGGTGTGTTGCGAAAAGGCGGCACAATAAAACGTGGAGGAAAGGAGCAGCGGCAGTTCCATGGCCAAGATTGCCGAGCAGGCGACGAAGACGACCTTCTCATCCGATATGTTGCCATCGACACTCGATGAAGACGCCCGCCTCAAGAAATGGCAGGATCTGTGGACAGCCAAAATGGGCCCCTGTGATATCAAGCATACCCATGATCTGCCGCTCCGTTTTCGGGCGGATCTTCTGCGCATCGACAGCATCATCGTTGCCGACGTTGAAGCAACGACAAGTCGGTTCTCGAGAACGTCGGGGCAAGCTGCCTCCCACAGCCAAGACTATTTGTGCCTCGACTTCAACCGGACTCCCTCTGACGTTTGGGTTCGGCATCGCAATCGCGAGCTGACGGTCACCGCGGGCGATGCTGTTATCTGGGCAAACACGCTCGCCTTCGAGCGACGGTCGGCGGCAGGTGTTGCCGGCTCGATGATCTACGTCCAGCGCCCGGAACTCTGCGCGCTCGTTCCGAATGCCGAGGACCTGATCGCCAGACCGCTCGATCCGACAACGCCGGCCTTGCGCCATTTGCAAAGCTACGCCGACTTCGTGGTGAAGTCGGGCGAGATCGCGGCGGAACCCGGCCTGGGCGCGCGGGCTGCCGACATGGTGCTTGATCTTTTTGCGCTGGCTCTCGGCGCCCGGTCCGATGTGGCCGAGGTCGCCCAGGCAAGAGGGCTGCGCGCCGCGCGCCTCAACGTGATCGTGAAGGAAATCGAAAGGGGCTTTGCCGAACCCGGCTTTTCCTCCGAGCAGGTAGCGCAGCGCTTCGGCTTGTCCCGCCGTTACGTCAACGAACTTCTGGCCGAAAGCGGGCAAACGCTGGAACAGCGCGTCACCTCGCTCAGGCTGCGGAAGGCCTTCGACATGCTGACCTCTCCGCAGTTCGATAAATTGAAGATTTCGGAAATCGCACTGGCCGCCGGCTTCAACGACATTTCCTACTTCAACCGCGCCTTCCGGCGCACCTTCGGACTGTCGCCCACTCAAAGCCGGGGGAAATGATACTCCGTTTTTTTGCAGTTAGTGGTTCCGGCAGAGACCGCCGTCGTTAACATCCTGTTTTCAGCCAGTGCTGGCCTGGCCGACCTGAGCCGTCGGCCCAAGCGTCGCGGCGGCCGGCGGCGAAGGCGCTCAGGTGGTCGCGGCATTGCATGCATATCTCGCGCGCGGCAACGCCGACGCACCTCAAACGGCAGGGAGACCATGATGGATGAATGCAGACATACGCGGGACATCAGGAAGGTGACGCCGAGCGCGCTCGGTTGCGAGGAATGCCTGAAGAGCGGCTCGGAATGGGTGCATCTGCGGCTCTGCCGCACCTGCGGCCATGTCGGCTGCTGCGACGACTCGCCCAACCGCCACGCCACCAAGCATTTTCACACTACCAAGCATCCGATCATCGAGGGCTATGATCCACCGGAAGGTTGGGCATGGTGCTATGTAGACGAGGTGTTCGTCGACCTCGGCGACGACGTGACCCCGCAGAACGGCCCGATCCCGCAGTTTGTTTGAGCGCTCGGTGCCGCTTATCGCACGGAGCCGGTGACGGTCGGGTCGATCGTGCTGGGAACGGATTTGCGCTCGTTGCCGGCGAGTGCTGCTATGATCAGCAGGCTGGCGACGACCGGGACAAACAGGATGGCAACGCGGGCTTGCACGTAAAAGATGGCGCGCCATTCATTGCGCTTGTCGGGGCTGTTGCTCATCATACTCACTTTGTCAGACCCCCCTGAGGGGACATAGCCGCGAACGGTTAAGCAACTCCATACGACTTTGTTAATGGGCGGAATTGAGGCGAAATTCTCAAGCGATCCACGTCTTCCTAGTTCGGAGCAGGCATGCGATTCTGCCGGGATGATTCGGGAGATCGAGACCGTGACGCTGTTTCGCATGGCAGTACTTGCGGCCTTGCTCTTCACCACCTCGGCACAGGCTGCCGAGATGGCCTTCTTCGTCAAGAACCTGCGCAGGCAAGCGGTTGCGGTCGAGCTGTTCAGCCGCGACCGCGAGACGGTCTGGCCGGGCAACGACAAGGTGTTCCTGATCGACCCCGGCTCGCAGAAATCCGTGCCGCTGGCGTGCAATCAGGGCGAACACATCTGCTACGGCGCCTGGGTCGATGGCAACGACAGCATCTCGGCCGGCGTCGGGCCGGACAATGACCAGCCCTGCGACAACTGCTGCTTCATCTGCGTGGACCACTCGACCGAGACGATCGATCTGGTGCCCTAGGGGAGACGCATGCCGATATCCCCAAAATCAGTTCGGGAATTGTTGCAATCATCCCTTTAGCGATTCACCGCAGCATGCGATGGTCGCCCCGCGGCCGGATGGGCCGCTACTTCAGGGGGTTACCATGTTTTACACCTACGCGCGCCGCACGTTGGTCGCGCTTTCTCTGGTCATGGCGTTCGCGCCGGCGGCACATGCCGACGATGTCACCTTTGCCATCAAGAACGGCCATCCCAACGCCATGCGCGTCGAGCTCTACA
This sequence comes from Mesorhizobium sp. M0621, assembly GCF_040320745.1. Lineage (NCBI taxonomy): Bacteria > Pseudomonadati > Pseudomonadota > Alphaproteobacteria > Hyphomicrobiales > Phyllobacteriaceae > Mesorhizobium > Mesorhizobium sp. M0621. The sequence goes on from NZ_JAMYQF010000081.1 coordinate 16,194, forward strand.
GCCAGGACCGCGACTATGTCTGGCCGGGCGACGACAAGGATTTCTACCTCGACGACGGCGAGACCAAGCAGCTGCCGATATCGTGCAACGCCGGCGAATCGATCTGCTACGGCGCCTGGGTCGACGGCGACGAGGGCACCTATTGGGGCGTCGGGCCCGGCAACAAGGAAAAATGCGAGGATTGCTGCTACACCTGCAGCGGCGGCGAGACCGAGGAGATCAATCTGGTTCCCTGACCGGTTTGCCAGCTTGACGCTTTTCCCACAGGAGTCATAGCCTGCGCAAATACCCAGAGCACGTCGCGTCTGTTGACCCGGCGTGCTTCAGGCAACAGGAGTCCAGCTATGGCCGGCATGGTCGAAAGCGACAAGATCGACGTCGGGTTCTCCGGCAAGCGCTGCATCCATTCGCGCAACTGCGTGCTGGGCGATCCACATGTCTTCGTGCCCAACGCGCCGGGCCAGTGGATTCATCCCGAGGCGGCAAGCGTCGAAAAAATCGTCGCCATCGCCGAAAGCTGCCCCTCGGGCGCCATCACCTACATCAGGAAGGATGGCGGGCCGCAGGAGCAGCCGCCGGTGGTCAACACCGTACGCTTGCGGGAAAACGGCCCGCTGGCCGTACATGCCGAGATCGTGCTCGACGGCGAAACGTTTTACCGCGCCACGCTCTGCCGCTGCGGCGCCTCGGAAAACAAGCCGTTCTGCGACGGCAGCCACAACAAATCGGGTTTCGCCGCCACTGGCGAGCCGCCGCTGAAGGACACGCCGGCGCTGGAGGCGAGGAATGGCCCGCTGAAAGTGACGCCGACCACCAACGGCCCGCTCAAGCTCGAAGGCAGTGTCGAGATCGTCACCGGCACCGGCCACACGGTCGATCGTACGCAACGTACCTTCCTCTGCCGCTGCGGCCATTCCGCCAACAAGCCGTTTTGCGATGGTACGCATAAGAAGGTTGGGTTTGTCGGGTAGGTAGGCGCTGCGGCCGACGCCGCCAATCTCCCCCCTCGTGGGGGAGATGTCCGGTAGGACAGAGGGGGGCGCCGTAGAGCACCAACTTCAACAGCCAGCGAGCATCGCAATGCCTCATACGCCATTGCCTCCAAGACATCGCGCAAACGCCAGGTCGATGCGCAAGATCATGACATCAGCTGAATTGAAGCTCTGGAATGAAGTTCGCGCGCACCGGCTGATGGGGCTTGGCTTTCGGCGACAATTTCCGGTTGCCGGTTACATTGTCGACTTCGCTTGCCCGGAGAAGAAACTCGTCGTTGAGGTCGACGGCTCCCAGCATGCTGAGACCGATGTCGTCGCCGAAGATGCAGCACGGACAGCGCGCCTGCAACAGAATGGCTGGGCCGTGCTGCGCTTCTGGAACGACGACATCATCCGCGACATCGACAATGTGTGTCAGCATATTGTGATTGCGGCCGGGCTTGGAGACGCGTCTTCGACGAATCGGCTGGAGGAGCTGTAGCCGCAGTAGGGCCGGCGGGACAGCGCCTCCCTCTGGCCTGCCGGCCATCTCCCCCACGAGGGGGGAGATCGAACTCCCCCCTTGGCCCAGCGCTCGCGGCTTTATCGACCGGCCCGTATCGGCTAAGGGGCAGGGAGCAAATCTCTCCTCACCCGGACCACCATCAGAAATGACCGCCAAGACCAAGCCAAAGCCGCTGTTCCTCGGGATCGATACCGGCGGCACCTACACCGATGCCGTGCTGTGGTCCGAGACGGAAGGCAAGCAAGAGGGGCCGAACAAGGGTAAGGTGCTGGCCAAGGCCAAGGCGCTGACCACACGGCATGATCTGGCCGTCGGCATTTCCGGCGCAGTCGACGCGGTGCTGCAGAAGGCCGGCACCGATCCGGCCGCCATCAAACTGGTTTCGATGTCGACGACGCTTGCCACCAACGCGCTGGTCGAGGGCCAGGGCGGCCGCGTCGCGCTGGTGATGATCGGCTTTTCCGAGGGCGACCTCGCTCGCGACGGGCTGAAGGCCGCCCTCGGCACCGACCCGGTGGTTTTTTGTCCGGGCGGCCACGACGTGCACGGCAATGCCGCCAAGCTCGACCTGTCCGGACTGGAAGCGGCTTTGCCGGAACTCGGCGCCTCGGTGTCCGGCTTTGCCGTCTGCGCCTATTTCGCCACCCGCAATCCGGCGCACGAGATCACCGCGCGCGAGCTGATCCGCGAAAAAACCGGCCTGCCGGTCACATCAAGCCACGAACTGTCGGCCAAGCTCGGCGGCCCGCGCCGGGCGCTGACGACGCTGCTCAACGCCAGGCTGATCTCGATGATCGACCGGCTGGTGGCGGCGACCGAAGGTTTTCTCGAGCAGCGCAACATTGCGGCACCCCTGATGGTGGTGCGCGGCGACGGCGCGCTGGTTTCGGCGGCGTTCGCCCGCCAGCGGCCGATCGAGACCATCCTGTCCGGTCCGGCCGCCAGCCTGGTCGGCGCCCGCCACATGACCGGGCTCGACGACGCCATGGTGTCTGACATTGGTGGCACCACCACCGACGTCGCGGTGCTTGATGGCGGCCGGCCGCGGCTCGATCCGGAAGGTGCTACCGTCGGCGGCTTCCGCACTATGGTCGAGGCTGTCGCCATGCGCACCTTCGGCCTCGGCGGCGATTCCGAAGTGACGCTGGAAGATGGCGCGCTCAACCCGAAAATCCTGCTCGGACCGCGCCGCTTGGTGCCGCTGGCGCTGGCCGGCATGGCGCATGGCGTGGCGGTCACGTCCGAGTTGGAGCGCCAGCTGCGCGCACCCAATCTCGGCCGCATGGACGGCCGCTTCGCGGTCCGCACCGGCGTGCCGGACCGGCTCGCCGCCGGTCTCACCGGCGCCGAAGCTCGGCTCTACGAGATGATCGGTGCCGTGCCGCTCGCCATCGACAGGCTTTTGACCTCGAACGCGCAGAACGCAACGCTCAACCGGCTGGTGTCGCGCGGGCTGGTGCATGTCGCCGGCTTCACCCCGTCGGACGCCGCCCATGTGCTGGGTAAGCAGGCGAACTGGGATCCGAATGCTGCCCGCCTCGGCGCCGAATTGTTCGCGCGCAAGCGCGACGGCCGTGGCCAGTTCATCGCCGCGTCGCCGGAAGCGATCTCGGAGCGCGTGCTGGTGACGCTGACGCGCTGGTCGGCCGAATATATCCTCGAAACCGCCTTTGCCGAGGACGGCCTCGACGGCGCGTCGACGGTGGCGCACGCTCTGGTGCAGCGCGCCGTCGATGCGCATCCCGGCATCGCTCGCCTAACCGTTGCGCTCGATCGGCCGGTCATCGGCCTCGGCGCCTCGGCGCCGCTGCACTATGCCGGCCTGCCGCCATTGATCGGCAATGATTGCGTGGTGCCGGAGGATACCGATGTCGCCAACGCGCTCGGCGCCGTCGTCGGCCAGGTCAGGGTATCGGCCGAGGCGCGGGTCAGCCAGCCCAGGGAAGGGCTGTTTCGTCTTGCCTCGGGTGAAACCGTACGCGACTTCCTCGACGAGGCGGCGGCGATCGCAGCGGCCGAAGCTGATGTCCGTGCCATTGTCGCGGAGCGCGCGAAAGAGGCCGGCACCGACAGCGCCGAGATCGACGTTTCGACCGAATTTCGCGTCTCGACCGTCGAAGCCCAGCGCATGTTCATCGAGGCGCATGTGATGGCGGTGGCGTCAGGGCGGCCAAGGATTGCGGTGTGAGCGCGTAATCTCCCCCCTCGAGGGGGAGATGTCGCCGAAGGCGACAGAGGGGGTCGCCGCGCGTGGAGCGCTAACTTCTTTCCATCGCAGGAGGCCGAGCCCGGTCGGACCGACCCCCTCTGGCCGCTTCGCGGCCATCTCCCCCTCAAGGGGGGAGATTGGCGGTTTCGCCGGCTGCAAAAAGCCCACCTTCACCCTAAGCTGAATTGACCCGGCAAACCTGACATGCCAAAGGCCCGCAAAGCCTTTCATCTGGAGTAGCCTGATGACCGATCGCATCGAGATCGCCGGATTGCGGATTGCCCGAGAGCTTCACGAGTTCGTGGCCAAGGAAGCGCTGCCGGGCACGGGCGTCGACGCGGACGCGTTCTGGAACGGCTTTTCAGCCATCGTTCATGATCTGGCACCGAAGAACCGGGCGCTGCTGGCAAAACGCGACGCCATGCAGGAGAAGCTCGACGGCTGGTATCGCGAGAATGGCGCCCCTGTCGACATGGAGGCCTACAAGGGTTTTCTGAAAGAGACCGGTTATCTCGTGCCGGAAGGGCCGGCCTTCTCCGTGTCGACCGACAATGTCGACCCGGAAATCGCTGTCGTCGCCGGCCCGCAGCTGGTGGTGCCGGTTATGAATGCGCGCTATGCGCTCAACGCCGCCAATGCGCGCTGGGGTTCGCTCTACGACGCACTCTACGGCACCGACGCGATCCCAGAAACGGACGGTGCCGAGAAGGGCGGGAAATTCAACCCGGCGCGCGGCGCCAAGGTCGTCGCCTGGACGAAAAGCTTTCTCGACGAGGTTGCCCCGCTCACCTCGGGCAAATGGGCAGGCGTGAATGGCTTGTCGGTGGCCAATGGTGCACTGAAGCTCGGCGCCGGTGCCGGCTCGACGACGCTTGCCGATCCCAAACAATTCGTCGGCTATCGTGGCGATGCCGCCAATCCCGATGCCGTGCTGCTGGTCAGGAACGGCCTGCACATCGAGATCGTGATCGACCGCAACAACCAGATCGGCCGCACCGATCCGGCAGGCATCGCCGATGTCATCCTGGAATCGGCGCTGACCACCATCCAGGATTGCGAGGATTCGGTCGCAGCGGTGGATGCGCAGGACAAGGTCGTCGTCTACCGCAACTGGCTCGGCTTGATGAAGGGTGATTTGGCGGAAGAGATCACCAAGGGCGGCAAGAGTTTCGTCCGCAGGCTCAATCCCGACCGCGCCTACACCGCGCCCGCCGGCGGCACGCTGACGGTGCCCGGCCGCTCGCTGATGCTGGTCAGGAATGTCGGCCACCTCATGACCAACCCGGCAATCCTTGACCGCGACGGCAACGAGGTGCCGGAAGGCATCATGGATGCGGCGCTGACGGCGCTGATCGCGCTGCACGATCTCGGGCCTAAGGGGCGGCGGATGAATTCCCGCGCCGGCTCGATGTATGTCGTGAAACCCAAGATGCACGGGCCCGACGAAGTCGCCTTCGCCGTCGAGATATTCGACCGTGTCGAAGCCCTGCTCGGCATGGCCAAAAACACCATCAAGATGGGCATCATGGACGAGGAGCGGCGCACCACCGTCAACCTCAAGGAGGCGATCCGTGCCGCGAAAGAGCGCGTGGTGTTCATCAACACCGGCTTCCTCGACCGCACCGGCGACGAGATCCACACCTCGATGGAAGCCGGCCCGATGATCCGCAAGGGCGACATGAAGCAGGCAGCCTGGATTTCCGCCTACGAGGCCTGGAATGTCGACACCGGGCTGGAATGCGGCTTGGCCGGCCACGCCCAGATCGGCAAGGGCATGTGGGCGATGCCAGATCTGATGGCGGCGATGCTGGTCGAGAAGATCGCCCACCCCAAGGCCGGCGCCAACACTGCCTGGGTGCCGTCGCCGACGGCGGCGACGCTGCATGCCACGCACTACCACAAGGTCGATGTCCATGCCGTGCAAGCCGCACTCAAGAACCGGCCGAAGGCAAAGCTCGACGATATCCTGTCGGTGCCGGTCGCGGTGCGGCCGAACTGGTCGCCCGAGGATATCCAGAAGGAACTCGACAATAACGCCCAAGGCATTCTCGGCTATGTCGTGCGCTGGATCGACCAGGGCGTCGGCTGTTCGAAAGTGCCAGACATCAACGATGTCGGGCTGATGGAAGACCGCGCCACGCTGCGCATCTCCTCGCAGCACATCGCCAACTGGCTGCGCCACGATGTCTGCTCCCGCATCCAGGTGATGGATGCCTTGCAGCGCATGGCGACCATCGTCGACCGGCAGAATGTCGGCGATCCGCTCTACCGCCCGATGGCGCCCGACTTCGACAACTCGATCGCCTTCCAGGCGGCCTGCGACCTGGTGTTCAAGGGCAGCAATCAGCCCAACGGCTACACCGAGCCGGTGCTGCACGCGCGGCGGCTGGAGCTGAAGGCGCGAGAAAAGGCCTAACCCGGATATCTCACACAGTTGAAGTGCATCGGGGCTCCGAATCAAGGAAAATGCTTCTGCGACAAAGACTTACCTTGAGCAGAGGTATTCC
>NZ_JAMYQF010000082.1:0-22233 GCF_040320745.1 Mesorhizobium sp. M0621
GAGCTGATCGTGCCGATCGCCATGGAAGAGAAGCTGCGCTTCGCTATCCGTGAAGGCGGCCGCACCGTCGGTGCCGGCATCGTCGTCACCATCAAGGAATAACCGACGCCGGCCTGTGCCGGTCAGGTTCGAAACGGAAAGGGCGGTCCTTGGGGCCGCCCTTTCTTTTTGCCCCCGGAGATCGGTGCCCCGCGATGTCGTGCAGACCCTGTTGCAAGCCTTTGGACCTCGTCTAGTATGGATTGCATCAAGGGGCTTTTTCAGATGGTTCCAGGGCGCCTTTTCCATCGTCGGGCATTGTGGCTGCGGCTGATCTGCCTGCTGGCGTTGCTTGTCACGGGACGTGCCTTTGCGACGGATACCGCCCCGGATCTCGGTCCGACGATGCAGTTTGGCATTGTTCGCAGCAATGCACCGGGGTGCGAGCCGATCTGCCCGGAATGGATCTCCGCCGAAGGCTCGATAGAGGCCGGAACGCCGGCTCTGTTCAAACGCATGCTGAAGACGCTTGGCGGGCGAAAGCTGCCGATCGTCGTCAATTCTCCGGGCGGCAATGTTGAGGCGGCACTGACGCTTGGCCGGCTGATCCGCAAGAACAACTCGATATCGCCATTGGCAAGACGGTGTTCTCCGGTTGCCAGCCCGATGCGAGGGGTTGCCAGGGCCGTGACAAGAATGGCGCCCGCTACCTAGGCGATGTCATCGACTATGGCGCCATGTGCAATTCCGCCTGTCCGTTGATGTTTGCCGGCGGCGTCCAGCGTGTCGCAGGCGAATGGGCCTATCTCGGCGTCCATCAGATCACCACGACCTACATCCGCACGAAATTGCAATACCGGACCACCTACCGCATCGTGGGAGGCAAGAAGAAGGTCCTCAACACAAAGATCGTCAGCCGCAAGAACGCCGGCAGCTACAAAACATACGAGATGAGCAAGTCGGTGGAGAAAAAGCTGGCGGCCTATCTCAACCAGATGGGCATCGAACAGGGCGTGCTCGAAACGATGAAGAGCACGCCGGCCAGCGAAATCCACCAGATCGCCCTCGACGACATGCTGACGATGAAGTTGGTCACCAGCCCGGATGCTGTGGACATGCTGACCACCGCAAGCCTGTGCAGGCCGGATCGGCTGGCCGCGAATTGCCGGGAAATACCGGGGAACAAGCCGGATGATCTGACGGCCGCGGCCAAGCCTGCTCCGCAGCCGGCCGAGCCCGAGGGTGTGCAGCGCGATAAGGACATGCGCTTTGTCGTGGTTCGCGGCAGCAACCCGCTCTGCAATCCGGAATGCCCGGAATGGATCTCGGCGGAAGGCGCGATCACGCCTCAGACCCCGCAGAAGCTGCGCCAGTTGCTCGCCACGCTTGGCGACCGGCGGCTGCCTGTCGTCATAAGTTCGCAAGGAGGCGACCTGTTCAGCGCTCTGGCGGCGGGACGGCTTGTCCGCGAAAAGAAGCTCGACGTCGCTGTTGGCCGCACTGATTTCGTCGGCTGTGACCCGGGAGAGTGGAATTGCCTGGCCAAGGAGGGCGCTTATGCCGGGTTGAGCATCGATGCGGGAGTGGAGTGCGACTCGGCCTGTGCGCTCATGCTTGCCGGCGGCATGAGACGGCTTGTCGGCCCCCGTGCGCGGCTTAGCCTGTACCTGATGGGGCAAAAGCAGATGGTCAAGGCCTATCTCGAGGAGATGGCGATCGATCCCGCTCTGTTCGCGGCGATCGAGCGGCGCTCGGTCGAGCGGCAGCTGGAACCCGACATGATGCTGAAGGTCGGGCTGACGACAGGCCTTCAATCGGTCGACGCGCTGACCGGCGCCACCATCTGCGACGCGGTGCCGAAACCGCAGAATTGCCGGATCCGGTCTTCCGCCAATGCCGAGGCTGACGCGCCCGCCAAATTGTAAAGCGCGGCGAAATCGGAAACTGGCCATCGAGGCAGGTTGAGGCACTCGCGATTTTTCCGCTATCGTCGCTGCTGGCGGCACCGGGGCTGGAGGAGGGATCGAGAATGAGCCAGGATATCCCGACACTCTACGAATGGGCCGGCGGCAGCGAGGCCTTGAACCGGCTGACCCAGACTTTCTATGACAAGGTGGCGCAGGACCCGATCGTCGGTCCGGTGTTCAAAACCATGTCGCCGGATCATCCCGCCCATGTCGCGGCCTTCATCGGTGAGGTATTCGGCGGACCGAAAACCTACAGCGAACAGTTTGGCGGCCACCGCGAGATGGTCATGCACCATCTGGGCAAGCATCTGACCGAGGAGCAGCGCCGCCGCTGGATCAGTCTTCTGGCCGATGCCGCCGACGCGGTCGGTCTGCCTGACGATCCGGAATTCCGTTCGGCCTTCATGGGCTATGTCGAATGGGGATCGCGGCTGGCCAAGATGAACTCCAACCTTGGTGAGACCTGCGATCCCGAGACGGAACCGATGCCGGCTTGGGGCTGGGGTGTGCCGGGCGGCCCCTATCGGCCACCGGATACGAAGTAGCTTCCGGAGGCCATGGGGGGTGTCAGGTGGATGCGGGAAGATACGAAGATCATACGCTGGCGCGAGTGGGACGGCCCCGGCCTCGAACATTTGGTGTTGCAGGAACGGGCAGGGGAGGTTTTGGCAGACGCCGTCGTCATTTGCTCCGGCGCCGCGCCGTTTGCCGTGCGCTACCGCATTGCCTGCGATGCCGGCTGGCGCGCCAGGCGTGTCGTGGTCGACATGATCGGCAGCGGCCGAACGCTTGTTCTTGCCGCCGATGGCGAGGGCCGCTGGACCAGAGACGGCCTGTGCCCGAACTCGACGGCATTCTCGACCCCGACCTGACCGTCACGCCGTTCACCAACACACTGCCGATCCGGCGATTACGGCTTTCCGTCGGGCAAAGTGCCGAGATCACCACGGCCTTCATCGATTTCCCGGCCCTCACCGTTGTTGCCAACCCGCAGCGCTACACATGCCTCGAAGAGGGCACGCGATATCTCTATGAATCGCGCGCCAGCGGCTTCAGGCGGGAGCTCGAGATCGACCGCGAGGGGTTGGTCGTCAGCTATCCCGATTTCTGGCGCAGGGGTTAAGGCGCGTTTGCTTGCAAACCACTCTTTACAGAGCGAGCGGAAGCTTTTAGGAAGCGCCTGCTGCGCCGACATGCGCACGATACGGGCATAGCTCAGTTGGTAGAGCGGCGGTCTCCAAAACCGCAGGTCGTAGGTTCGAGCCCTGCTGCCCGTGCCATTTCTCGAAATGGCACTCAACGTGATATTTCGCCATTTTTCGAAATGGCGTTTCAAAACGATATTTCTGCGGTCTGCCCTTTGAAAATCGGCGACCCGCTTGCCATATTGGCTCACTTGGGGCATAAAGGCCTTATAGCCGGGACGGAACGACTGGATGGTTCCGAGGCGGTGTTTGGTCATAAAGCGGACACTTGCCACTTGCGTGGATCAAGAATCGGTTTTATGTAGACGAAACAGACACGCGACGCGTGGAGCTGGGAAGCCGGCTTTACGCGTCTGATTTGCATGGGCGAATTGATTGCGCTGATTCGGCGCGAGATTGGGCTCAGGCGGCACGTCCCGGCCAGCGGGATCATCCAGGAGACCCGGCCAACGGGTCTTGAAGACAGAGCGGCATATGGCTTCGAAAACCACAAATCCTTTCGTCTTTCTCCAGCAGGTTCGCGCGGAGACCGCCAAGGTGACTTGGCCGTCGCGGCGCGAAACGATGATCTCGACGGTCATGGTCCTGGCTTTCGCTGTGATCGCGATGATCTTTTTCTTCACCGCCGATCAGCTCATGGGCCTCGCGGTCGAACAGATTCTGGGCATCGGACGCTAAGTCCGGCGATTACGGAGAAGTCTTGAAATGACCGCGCGCTGGTACATCGTCCACGCCTATTCGAACTTTGAAAAGAAGGTCGCCGAGGATATCGAGAACAAGGCCAAGCAGAAGGGCCTGTCTGCCGACATCCACCAGATCGTGGTGCCGACCGAGAAGGTCGTCGAGGTTCGTCGCGGCCGCAAGGTCGATGCCGAGCGCAAGTTCTTCCCGGGCTATGTGCTCCTGAAGGCCAATCTGACCGACGCCGTGTTTTCGCTGGTCAAGAACACGCCGAAGGTCACCGGCTTCCTGGGCGACTCCAAGCCGGTGCCGATCACCGAGGCGGAAGCCCAGCGCATCCTGAACCAGGTGCAGGAAGGCGTCGAGCGGCCCAAGCCCTCGGTCACGTTCGAGATCGGCGAGGCGATCCGCGTTTCGGATGGTCCCTTCGCGTCGTTCAACGGTTTCGTCCAGGAAGTGGACGAGGAGCGGGCGCGGCTCAAGGTGGAAGTTTCGATCTTCGGGCGCGCCGTGCCTGTCGATCTGGAATTCGGACAGGTCGAAAAGGGCTGATCCGAAATCCCTGTCGTCAAGCGCGGCGGGGAAGAGCGGCGCGGAGATCGCGCGGCTCTTTAAGAACGGTGGGAGACGAGTGCGGCTTTAGCCGGCCGCATGGATCGCACCACCAGACTGCAACCGCCGAGGTTTCCCAGACAGTGGGGGTCGGCATAGACAAAGGCAGGAAAAGAGATGGCTAAGAAAATTGCAGGCCAGCTCAAGCTCCAGGTCAAAGCGGGATCGGCCACGCCGTCTCCCCCGATCGGCCCGGCGCTTGGTCAGCGTGGCATCAACATCATGGAATTCTGCAAGGCGTTCAACGCGCAGACCCAGGAAATGGAAAAGGGATCGCCGGTTCCGGTCGTCATCACCTACTATCAGGACAAGTCCTTCACCTTCGTCATGAAGACGGCGCCGGTGAGCTACTTCCTGAAGAAGGCGGCTAACCTGACGGCTGGTTCCAAGGAGCCGGGCAAGGTCAAGGCCGGTACGGTTTCGCGTGAAAAGGTCCGTGAGATCGCCACCGCGAAGATGAAGGATCTGAACGCAAACGACGTCGAAGCGGCCATGCGCATGGTCGAGGGCTCCGCCCGCTCGATGGGTCTGGAAGTGGTGGGCTAAGATCATGGCAAAGATTGCAAAGCGTGTATCGAAGACCCGCGAAGGCATCGATCCCAACAAGGCTTATGCCCTGGGTGATGCACTGAAGCTGCTCAAGGACCGTTCCTCGGTCAAGTTCGACGAGACTATCGAAGTCGCCATGAACCTCGGCGTCGACCCGCGCCACGCCGACCAGATGGTCCGCGGCGTGGTCAACCTGCCGAACGGCACCGGCCGCTCGGTGCGTGTCGCTGTGTTCGCGCGCGGCGACAAGGCTGACGAAGCGCGCGCCGCAGGCGCCGATATCGTTGGTGCCGAGGATCTGGTCGACATCGTCCAGAAGGGCACGATCGACTTCGATCGCTGCATCGCCACGCCGGACATGATGCCGCTCGTCGGCCGTCTGGGCAAAGTGCTCGGTCCGCGCGGCATGATGCCGAACCCGAAGGTTGGCACCGTCACCACAGACGTTGCCGCCGCCGTCAAGGCATCGAAGGGCGGCGCTGTCGAGTTCCGCGTGGAGAAGGCCGGTATCGTTCACGCCGGCGTTGGCAAGGTCTCGTTCGACGTCAAGGCTCTGGAAGAGAACATCCGCGCCTTCGCCGATGCGGTGACCAAGGCAAAGCCGACTGGCGCCAAGGGCAACTACGTCAAGAAGGTGTCGGTCACCTCGACGATGGGCCCGGGCCTCAAGCTCGACGTCGCGACGCTCACAGCGTCCTGATACGAACATTTGGATCGGCCGCTAAAGGCCTGATCCGCAAGTGAATTCCGGGCCTCCGACTTGTCGGTGGCCCGGTACCGGAAACCGAGAGGTTTCCGGACATCCTGTCCGAGATTGCAGGCGGCCCAGAAGCCTTAATTCGATTTGGGCCTGCATGAGACGGGTGAAGACCGGACAACGGAGCGATTGCTCCAATGAAAGGTTCGAACCGTGTTTGCCTTTTGTCTGCGCATCGCCGGCTTGACTGTCGATGTGGCGAAAGGGGGCAGGATCCTCGAGCGTCGTTCGGGAGATCCGTTACTGGATGGCCCGGCCGACAAAGGCAACCCGACGCCTGTCCTCGTGAATGGGATGTTCCCGTTAACAGGATTGGGGTCAACTGGAGATAGGCAGTGGACAGAGCGGAAAAACGCGAACTCGTCACGGGCCTGAACGGTGCGTTCTCGAACGCAGGTTCAGTGGTCGTGGCCCACTACGCCGGTATCACCGTCGCGCAAATGAACGACCTTCGGTCGAAAATGCGCGCCGCCGGTGGCACCGTCAAAGTCGCGAAGAACCGTCTCGCCAAAATCGCTCTTCAGGGCACGGACTCCGCATCGATCATCGAGCTGTTCAAGGGACAGACGCTGATTGCTTATTCGGAGGATCCGATTGCGGCGCCGAAGGTCGCGTCCGATTTCGCCAAGGGAAATGACAAGCTTGTCATTCTCGGCGGCGCAATGGGCACCACCTCGCTCAACGCCGACGGTGTGAAGGCACTCGCCACACTTCCGTCGCTCGATGAGCTGCGCGCCAGGCTGGTTGGCATGATCGCCACGCCGGCAACCCGGATCGCCCAGATCGTCAATGCGCCAGCGGCTTCGGTCGCGCGCGTCATCGGCGCTTACGCCCGGAAGGACGAGGCGGCATGAGGCCGTTCCTCGCTATCACAAACACACGTTCGAACCTGATGAAGGAATACAACAATGGCTGATCTCGCAAAGATCGTAGACGACCTTTCGAAGCTGACCGTCCTCGAGGCGGCCGAGCTGTCGAAGCTTCTGGAAGAAAAGTGGGGCGTTTCCGCCGCTGCTCCGGTGGCTGTTGCCGCCGCTGGCGGTGGTGCGGCCGCAGCTGCTCCGGTCGAGGAAAAGACGGAATTCGACGTCGTCCTCACCGAGGCAGGCGCTCAGAAGATCAACGTCATCAAGGAAGTCCGCGCTATCACCGGTCTTGGCCTCAAGGAAGCCAAGGATCTGGTCGAAGCGGCTCCGAAGCCGGTCAAGGAAGGCGTTTCCAAGGCCGACGCTGACAAGTTCAAGGCCCAGCTGGAAGCAGCCGGCGCCAAGGTCGACCTGAAGTAAGCGTAAAAGCGGCGGACGGCCTCGCGCCGTCCGCCACTCCCTTCGCCTGGAAGGGAGGACGCGTAACGCGAGATGTACGAGAACCTCTTTCCTGAGGGCCGAAAACCGGCCTTCAGGAAACGGGTTTTCTCCCGTTCTAGCCGGCCGCCGACAGGCGCCGGGAAAACAGACAGAGGGTTGCCGCCAAGGTGGCCCAGCATGCAAGGCGAGCCGCGGCGAGGCTCGTCCCGAGTTTAGAGCTAAGGAGCGACGATGGCCCAGACCCAGACTTTCAATGGCCGCAGACGCGTACGCAAGTTCTTCGGAAAGATTCCGGAAGTTGCGGAGATGCCGAACCTGATCGAGGTTCAGAAGGCATCCTATGACCAGTTCCTGATGGTGGCGGAGCCCAAGGGTGGGCGTCCGGACGAGGGACTGCAGGCCGTTTTCAAGTCGGTCTTCCCGATCTCCGATTTTTCTGGCTCCTCGATGCTGGAGTTCGTGAAGTACGAGTTCGAAGGACCGAAATTCGACGTTGACGAATGCCGTCAGCGCGACCTGACCTATGCCGCGCCGCTCAAGGTGACGCTGCGCCTCATCGTGTTCGATATCGACGAGGATACCGGTGCCAAGTCCATCAAGGACATCAAGGAGCAGGACGTCTACATGGGCGACATGCCGCTCATGACCCTGAACGGCACCTTCATCGTCAACGGCACCGAGCGCGTCATCGTCTCGCAGATGCACCGCTCGCCGGGCGTCTTCTTCGACCATGACAAGGGCAAGTCGCACTCGTCGGGCAAGCTTCTGTTTGCCGCGCGCGTCATTCCCTATCGCGGCTCGTGGCTCGACATCGAGTTCGATTCCAAGGACGTCGTGCACGCCCGCATCGATCGTCGCCGCAAGATCCCGGTGACGTCGCTGCTGATGGCGCTCGGCATGGACGGCGAAGAGATCCTGTCGACCTTCTACAACAAGATCACCTACAAGCGCGCCGGCGACCATTGGCGCATTCCGTTCAACGTCGAGCGTTTCCGCGGCCTCAAGGCCGTTGGCGACCTGGTCGATGCCGACACCGGCGAGGTCGTTGTCGAGGCCGGCAAGAAGATCACCGCCCGTCAGGCGAGGGCGCTTGGCGAAAAGGGTCTCAAGGCGATCAAGGCGACCGACGAGGATCTGCTCGGCAACTACCTGGCCGAGGACATCGTCAACTACGCCACCGGCGAGATTTTCCTCGAGGCCGGCGACGAGATCGACGAGAAGACGCTGAAGGTGCTGCTCGGCACCGGTGAGGACGAGATCAAGGTTCTCGACATCGACCATGTCAATGTCGGCGCCTATATCCGCAACACGCTCAACGTCGACAAGAACGAGAGCCGCCAGGACGCGCTGTTCGACATCTATCGTGTCATGCGCCCCGGCGAGCCGCCGACGCTCGAGACCGCCGAAGCCATGTTCAACTCGCTGTTCTTCGACTCAGAGCGCTACGATCTGTCGGCCGTCGGCCGCGTCAAGATGAACATGCGTCTGGAACTCAAGGCCGAGGACACCGTGCGCGTGCTGCGCAAGGACGACATCCTGGCCGTGGTCAGGACGCTGGTCGAACTGCGCGACGGCAAGGGCGAAATCGACGACATCGACAATCTCGGCAACCGCCGCGTGCGTTCGGTCGGCGAGCTGATGGAAAACCAGTACCGCGTCGGCCTGCTGCGCATGGAGCGCGCGATCAAGGAGCGTATGTCCTCGATCGAGATCGATACGGTCATGCCGCAGGACCTGATCAACGCCAAGCCGGCGGCCGCCGCCGTGCGCGAGTTCTTCGGTTCCTCGCAGCTGTCGCAGTTCATGGACCAGACCAACCCGCTGTCGGAGATCACCCATAAGCGCCGCCTCTCGGCGCTTGGACCGGGCGGTCTGACCCGCGAGCGCGCCGGCTTCGAAGTGCGCGACGTGCACCCGACGCATTACGGCCGCATCTGCCCGATCGAGACGCCGGAAGGCCCGAATATCGGTCTGATCAACTCGCTGGCCACTTTCGCACGCGTCAACAAGTACGGCTTCATCGAGAGCCCGTACCGCAAGATCGTCGATGGCAAGCTGACCAATGACGTCGTCTATCTCTCGGCGATGGAAGAGGCCAAGCACCATGTCGCGCAGGCCAACGCCGAGCTCGACAAGAACGGTGGTTTCGTCGACGAATTCGTCATTTGCCGCAGCGCCGGCGAAGTGATGATGGCGCCGCGCGAAAACGTCGATCTGATGGACGTTTCGCCCAAGCAGATGGTGTCGGTGGCCGCGGCCCTGATCCCGTTCCTGGAAAACGACGACGCCAACCGCGCTCTGATGGGCTCGAACATGCAGCGTCAGGCCGTGCCGCTGGTGCGCGCCGAGGCGCCGTTTGTCGGCACCGGCATGGAGCCGATCGTCGCCCGTGACTCAGGCGCCGCCATCGGCGCCCGCCGCGGCGGCATCGTCGACCAGGTGGACGCGACGCGTATCGTTATCCGCGCTACCGAAGATCTCGATCCGGGCAAGTCCGGCGTCGATATCTACCGGCTGATGAAGTTCCAGCGTTCGAACCAGAACACCTGCATCAACCAGCGTCCGCTGGTTCGCATGGGCGACCGGGTCAACAAGGGCGACATCATCGCAGACGGTCCGTCGACCGAGCTCGGTGATCTGGCCCTCGGCCGCAACGTGCTGGTCGCGTTCATGCCGTGGAATGGCTACAACTACGAGGACTCGATCCTCCTGTCCGAACGCATCGTCGCCGATGACGTCTTCACCTCGATCCACATCGAGGAGTTCGAGGTCATGGCGCGCGATACCAAGCTCGGACCTGAGGAAATCACGCGTGATATCCCGAACGTCTCGGAAGAAGCGCTGAAGAACCTCGACGAAGCCGGCATCGTCTACATCGGCGCCGAAGTTCAGCCGGGCGATATCCTGGTCGGCAAGATCACGCCGAAGGGCGAAAGCCCGATGACGCCGGAAGAGAAGCTTCTGCGCGCCATCTTCGGCGAAAAGGCATCCGATGTGCGCGACACCTCGATGCGCATGCCTCCGGGCACCTTCGGCACCGTCGTCGAGGTGCGCGTGTTCAATCGCCACGGTGTGGAGAAGGACGAGCGCGCCATGGCGATCGAGCGCGAGGAGATCGAACGCCTCGCCAAGGACCGCGACGACGAGCAGGCGATCCTCGACCGCAACGTCTACGCGCGTCTTTCCGACGTGCTCGTCGGCAAGGAAGCGATCGCTGGACCGAAGGGCTTCAAGAAGGGCTCGACGCTGTCCAAGGATACGCTCGACGAGTATCCGCGTTCGCAGTGGTGGCAGTTTGCCGTGGAGAACGAAAAGCTCCAGAGCGAACTGGAAGCCCTGCGTGGCCAGTACGACGACTCCAAGAAGGCGCTCGAACAGCGCTTCATGGACAAGGTCGAGAAGGTCCAGCGCGGCGACGAAATGCCTCCGGGCGTCATGAAGATGGTCAAGGTCTTCGTGGCCGTGAAGCGCAAGATGCAGCCCGGCGACAAGATGGCCGGCCGTCACGGCAACAAGGGTGTCGTGTCGCGGATCGTTCCGGTCGAGGACATGCCTTTCCTCGAGGACGGCACCCATGCCGATATCGTGCTCAACCCGCTGGGTGTGCCGAGCCGCATGAATGTCGGCCAGATCCTGGAAACGCATCTGGGCTGGGCTTGCGCCGGCATGGGCAGGAAGATCGGCGAGCTGATCGACACGTACAAGGCAGCCGGCGACATCAAGCCGCTGCGCAAGACGCTCGAGAGCTTCATTCCGTCTAACGACCGCAACGAGCCGGTCCGCGACTATGACGACGAGAGCATCGTTCGCCTCAGCGAGCAGATGCGCCGCGGCGTTTCGATCGCGACCCCGGTGTTCGACGGCGCGCATGAGGCTGACATCAACATCATGCTGGAGCAGGCGGGCCTGCACACCAGCGGTCAGTCGCAGCTTTATGACGGACGCACCGGCGAGCCGTTCGATCGCAAGGTGACGATGGGCTACATATATATGCTCAAGCTTCACCATCTCGTGGATGACAAGATCCACGCGCGTTCGATCGGTCCATACTCGCTCGTTACCCAGCAGCCGCTGGGCGGCAAGGCGCAGTTCGGTGGCCAGCGCTTCGGCGAGATGGAGGTCTGGGCGCTCGAGGCATACGGCGCCGCCTACACGCTGCAGGAGATGCTGACGGTGAAGTCCGACGACGTCGCCGGCCGCACCAAGGTCTACGAGGCGATCGTCCGTGGCGACGACACCTTCGAGGCCGGCATTCCCGAGAGCTTCAACGTTCTCGTCAAGGAAATGCGGTCTCTCGGCCTCAATGTCGAGCTGGAGAACACCAAGCTCGATGACAACCCGATCCGGCTGCCCGACGCGGCCGAGTAGGAAAGACATCCGGTCGCGGGCTCCCCGCGACCGGATGCATCAAATTCCACGGCCAGTGGCCGACAAGACGGCGGGCGTTTGGCTCGCGACTAGATGCAAGGGGTTTTCGAGGACCCCGAAAAGGAGAACGGCATGAACCAAGAGGTCATGAATCTCTTCAATCCGCAGGCGCCTGCGCAGGTGTTCGATTCCATCCGGATATCGCTTGCCAGCCCTGAGAAGATTCTGTCCTGGTCTTTCGGCGAGATCAAGAAGCCGGAGACCATCAACTACCGCACCTTCAAGCCGGAGCGTGACGGTCTGTTCTGCGCGCGCATTTTTGGCCCGATCAAGGACTATGAGTGCCTGTGCGGCAAGTACAAGCGCATGAAGTACAAGGGCGTCATCTGCGAGAAGTGCGGCGTCGAAGTCACGCTGTCGCGCGTTCGCCGCGAGCGCATGGGCCATATCGAACTGGCGGCGCCCGTCGCCCATATCTGGTTCCTGAAGTCGCTGCCGTCGCGTATCGGCACGCTGCTCGACATGACCCTGAAGGACATCGAGCGCGTCCTCTACTTCGAGAACTACATCGTCACCGAACCTGGCCTCACCGCGCTGAAGGAGCACCAGCTGCTCAGCGAGGAAGAGTACATGATCGCCGTCGACGAGTATGGCGAGGATTCGTTCACCGCCATGATCGGCGCCGAGGCCATTCATGACCTCCTGGCCGGCATGGACCTGGAGAAGATCGCCGGCGACCTGCGTTCGGAACTGGCTTCGACCACCTCCGAGCTGAAGCAGAAGAAGTATCTGAAGCGGCTCAAGGTCGTCGAGAACTTCATGGAATCCGGCAACCGTCCGGAATGGATGATCATGAAGGTGGTTCCGGTGATCCCGCCGGACCTGCGCCCGCTTGTCCCGCTGGACGGCGGCCGCTTCGCCACGTCGGATCTGAACGACCTCTATCGCCGCGTCATCAACCGCAACAACCGTCTGAAGCGGCTGATCGAGCTGCGCGCCCCCGGCATCATCGTGCGCAATGAAAAGCGCATGCTGCAGGAAGCCGTCGATGCGCTGTTCGACAATGGCCGTCGCGGCCGCGTCATCACCGGCGCCAACAAGCGCCCGCTGAAGTCGCTGTCCGACATGCTCAAGGGCAAGCAGGGCCGGTTCCGTCAGAACCTGCTCGGCAAGCGCGTCGACTATTCCGGCCGCTCGGTCATCGTGACCGGCCCGGAGCTCAAGCTGCACCAGTGCGGCCTGCCCAAGAAGATGGCGCTCGAACTGTTCAAGCCCTTCATCTACGCCCGTCTCGACGCCAAGGGTTACTCCTCGACCGTCAAGCAGGCGAAGAAGCTGGTCGAGAAAGAGCGTCCGGAAGTCTGGGATATCCTCGACGAGGTCATCCGCGAGCATCCGGTTCTGTTGAACCGTGCGCCGACGCTGCACCGTCTCGGCATCCAGGCGTTCGAGCCGATCCTGATCGAAGGCAAGGCGATCCAGCTGCACCCGCTGGTCTGCACGGCTTTCAACGCCGACTTCGACGGCGACCAGATGGCCGTTCACGTGCCGCTGTCGCTGGAAGCGCAGCTTGAAGCCCGCGTGCTGATGATGTCGACCAACAACATCCTGCACCCGGCTTCCGGCGCGCCGATCATCGTGCCGTCGCAGGACATGGTTCTGGGTCTCTACTATCTCTCGATCGTCAACCAGAACGAGCCGGGCGAGGGCATGGTGTTTGCCGACATGGGCGAACTCCAGCACGCGCTCGAGACCAAGGCGGTGACGCTGCACTCCAAGATCAAGGGTCGTTTCCGCACGGTCGACGCCGAAGGCAAGGTCGTGTCGAAGATCCATGACACCACTCCTGGCCGCATGATCATCGGCGAGCTTCTGCCGAAGAACGTCAACGTGCCTTATGAGACCGCCAACCAGGAGATGACCAAGAAGAACATCTCCAAGATGATCGACACCGTCTACCGCCACTGCGGTCAGAAGGAGACGGTCATTTTCTGCGATCGCATCATGGCGCTCGGCTTCAGCCATGCCTGCCGTGCCGGCATTTCGTTCGGCAAGGACGACATGCTGATCCCGGATGCCAAGATCAAGCTGGTTTCCGACACCGAGGCTTTGGCCAAGGAATACGAGCAGCAGTACAATGACGGTCTGATCACGCAGGGCGAGAAGTACAACAAGGTCGTCGACGCCTGGGCCAAGTGCTCGGAAAAGGTCGCCGACGAAATGATGGCCCGCATCAAGGCGGTCGAGTTCGAGGACAATGGCCGTCAAAAGCCGATGAACTCGATCTACATGATGTCGCACTCCGGTGCGCGTGGCTCGCCCACCCAAATGCGTCAGCTCGCCGGCATGCGCGGCCTTATGGCCAAGCCGTCGGGTGAAATCATCGAGACGCCGATCATCTCGAACTTCAAGGAAGGCCTGACCGTGCTCGAGTACTTCAACTCGACCCACGGCGCCCGCAAGGGTCTGGCCGACACCGCCTTGAAGACGGCGAACTCGGGTTACCTCACCCGTCGTCTGGTCGACGTGGCGCAGGATTGCATCGTCAACTCCGTCGACTGCGGCACCGACAAGGGCCTCACCATGCAGCCGATCGTCGATGCCGGTCAGGTCGTCGCTTCGGTCGGCCAGCGCGTGCTGGGTCGTACGTCGCTCGACGACATCACCCATCCGGTGTCGGGCGAGATCCTGGTCAAGGCCGGAACGCTGATGGACGAGCGTGACGTGGAACAGATCGAAAAGGCCGGCGTCCAGTCGGTTCGCATTCGCTCGGCACTGACTTGCGAAGTCAGGGTTGGCGTCTGCGCGGTCTGCTACGGTCGCGATCTGGCCCGCGGCACCCCGGTCAACCAGGGTGAAGCCGTCGGCGTCATCGCGGCGCAGTCGATCGGCGAGCCGGGCACCCAGCTCACCATGCGTACCTTCCACATGGGCGGCACCGCGCAGGTGGTGGACAGCTCGTTCCTTGAAGCCTCCTATGAGGGCAAGGTCGAGATCCGCAACCGCAACGTGGTGCGCAACTCCGACGGCCAGCAGATGGTCATGGGCCGCAACATGGCGGTCCTGATCCTCGACGAAGCCGGCAAGGAGCGCGCCTCGCACCGCCTCACCTATGGTTCGCGCATCTTCGTGGACGATGGTGACAAGGTGAAGCGCGGCCAGCGTATCGCCGAGTGGGATCCCTATACCCGCCCGGTCCTCACCGAAATCGAGGGCAGGGTGTCGTATGAGGATCTGGTCGACGGCATTTCCGTTCAGGAAACGGCCGATGAGTCGACCGGCATCACCAAGCGTGAGGTCATCGACTGGCGCTCGACGCCGCGCGGCAACGACCTGAAGCCGGCAATTGCCATTCAGGACGCCAAGGGCAAGGTCGGCAAGCTGTCCAAGGGTGGCGACGCCCGCTTCCTGCTCTCGGTCGAGGCCATTCTTTCGGTCGAGCCGGGATCGCAGGTTCGCCCCGGCGACGTGCTGGCGCGTATCCCGATGGAAAGCGCCAAGACGAAGGACATCACCGGCGGTCTGCCGCGCGTTGCCGAACTGTTCGAGGCACGTCGTCCGAAGGATCACGCCATCATCGCCGAGATCGACGGCACGATCCGCTTCGGCCGCGACTACAAGAACAAGCGTCGCATCATCATCGAGCCGCATGACTCTACGCTTGAGCCGGTCGAATACCTGATCCCGAAGGGCAAGCCGTTCCATCTCCAGGACGGCGACGTCATCGAAAAGGGCGACTACATCCTCGACGGCAATCCGGCGCCGCACGACATCCTGGCGATCAAGGGCGTGGAGGCACTTGCTTCCTACCTCGTCAACGAAATCCAGGAAGTCTACCGTCTGCAGGGCGTGTCGATCAACGACAAGCACATCGAGGTGATCGTTCGCCAGATGCTGCAGAAGGTCGAGATCACGGTGCAGGGCGACTCGACCTACATTCCGGGCGACCACGTCGACGTGATCGAACTGGAAGAGGTCAACGAGCGTCTGGTCGAGGACGGCAAGAAGCCGGCCGAAGGCCTGCCGGTGCTGCTCGGCATCACCAAGGCATCGCTGCAGACGCCATCCTTCATCTCGGCCGCCTCCTTCCAGGAGACGACCCGGGTGCTGACGGAAGCTGCTGTTGCCGGCAAGACCGACATGCTGCAGGGACTGAAGGAAAACGTCATCGTCGGCCGGCTTATCCCGGCCGGCACCGGCGGCACGATGAGCCAGATCCGGCGCATCGCCACCTCGCGCGACGAACTGATCATCGACGAGCGCCGCAAGGCCTCCGGTGTGGAAGTCGCCGAGCCGATGCTTGCCGACATGACACACGCCGCGCAGTAAGCGCGGAAGACGAGAAGAAAGGAAAAGGGGCCGAATGGCCCCTTTTTCGCGTTTTGGTTTCCGCATCGGATCGGAGAAAAAGCGATGAGCAAAAGGACCTGGGCGGCCGTCGACGACTACATTGTCGGTTCCCTGTTTGAGGCGGACTCCGTCCTCGATGCAGTTCTGGCGGCCAACCACGACCAGGGCCTGCCGGCGATCGACGTGTCGCCGGCGCAAGGCAAGCTGCTTTCACTTCTTGCGCGCATGCAGGGAGCCAGGAAGATTCTCGAGATCGGCACGCTGGGCGGCTATTCGACGATCTGGATGGCGCGGGCGCTGCCTGTCGACGGCAGGATTGTGACGCTCGAACTCGATCCGCACCATGCCGCTGTCGCGCGATCGAATTTCGAGCGGGCAGGCGTCTCGGAGCGGGTGGAACTCCGGGTCGGGCCGGCCCTTCAGTCGCTTGCCGCGCTGGGCGACGAGCATGCAGGACCGTTCGACTTCATCTTCATCGACGCCGACAAGCCGAACAACCCGCACTATCTATCCTGGGCCATGCGGCTGTCCCAGCCCGGAACCGTCATTGTCTGCGACAACGTCATACGCGAGGGTGCTGTGCTCGATCAGGGTGGCCGTGATCTCAATGTAGAAGGCGCACGCGCGGCATTCTCCTTCATCGGTGGCGACAAGCGTCTGGATGGCACTGCCATCCAAACAGTCGGCGCCAAGGGCTATGACGGCTTTGCGATTGCGATCGTCGAGTGAGATCACCATGATTGTCTGAATGACGCTGATATCAGACCAACTCGGCCGTATTCATTTGTCATCGGCTGCTCGTTTGACGACCGGCTTCCCCCAATCCGTCGCTGCTTCGCAGTGCCACCTTTCCCCCCTCCGGAGGGAAAGGAAGCCGCGTTGGACGAGCGTTGGTGGTTTCGCGCCCTTCCTCTACCCCGTCGATCGGGGGAGAGGTGGCTCGGCGTAGCCGAGACGGAGTGGGGGTCGACCTGGCACGAGCATGCATTCAAGCCAGGTCCACGTGTACAAATCAGTCGAAGAACGCCTCGACCACGTTGCGCTTGCCGAGCATGAAGGCATCGGCGACATGCTGGAGAGGCGCCAGGTCGACATCGGAGGTGCCGGCGCGCACGATCTCGGCGAATCGCCGATAGAGCATCGGGTATTCCGTTTCCGGTTCGTCGTGGACGACACGGCCGTCGATAGCGAGCTTTGAGCCGCCGCCCGAAAGCACCATCGCGCCCTTGTCGGTGTCGGCCAGAATGTCCCAGCTTTGCGGGCCTGTCTGCAGCCAGTCGAGGTCCATTGTCACCGGCAGCCCATTCGAGGTGCGGAAGGTGACGCGCGCGGCAACCGGGGATGCGCGGTTTTCGGGAAAATCCAGAACCGCCGAAGTGATGAACATCGCCGGCAGGATATGGGTCGCAATCGACAGCGCGTTGATGCCGGGATCGAAGACGCCAAAACCGCCGGGCGCCCAGATCCATTCCTGGTTCGGGTGCCAGCGGCGCACGTCTTCCTTCCAGTTGATGGCGGCCGACTTGATCCTGGTCGAGTTCAGGAAGGCGCGCGCGGCCTCCACGGCCGGCGCATAGCGCGAGTGCCAGCTGGCGAACAGCGAGACGCCGTTCTGCGCGGCCAATGCCTTCAGGTTTTCGACCTCGCTGACGGTGGCGCCTGGCGGCTTTTCCAGGAAGACATGCTTCTTCGCCATCAGCGCCGTGCGCGCCGCGTCGTAGCGGAACTGCGGCGGCATGCAGAGCGAGACGGCCTCGAGCTCGGGCACGGCATCGAGCATCGATTCGATGGTCGGGAAATTCGGAATGTCATCCACCTTGCCGTGTCGGCTGGCAGCAGCGATCAGGCGATAGTCCTGGTCCTTCGCCAGGGCCGGCAGGTGCTGGTCGCGGACGATCTTGCCGACGCCGACGATGCCTATCTTGATGGGCTGGGACACGGTCGCTCCGTCTGTTGAATGATGGTGATGGCTTCTTATCAGAACACTTGCCCTGGGCAAGCCGACAGGCCAACCTCAGTCTTACTCGATCTGAGCGCCGGCGTTCGTCGGCTAGGAAGCCTAGATCGCTGATTCGCCTCGGCAACCGATTCGAAAGCCGAGTCGAGGCCTGGTTTCAGATCGGCACGTCGAAGGTAACGATCGAAACTTCGCCTTCGAGCGCGCCCTGGAAGGCGGAAAGATGCGGCTCTTCGTCGGGCACGCCGTCCATGTCGCCGATCTGGTCGAGCTCGGCCTCGGCGTAACCTTCCGCGGCAAGCGATTCGAGTGCCCGGCGCACCGCCGAATCGTCGTCGGGCGCGACCAGCATGACATGGACGCCTTCCGGTTTGCCGCCCTTTTTCTTCCACACCCGGCCGGTGATGATGGTGACCGGGCGTTCTTCATTGTCGTTCACGGGTCGATTCCTCTTGGCAATGTGTGGGCGGGCGAGGGGGTTCTGACTGCTCATGCGGCCTTTTCGCATGAAGAAGAGCCGTGCAACAGCGCAAAGCCATTCACTTTGCTAAAGGCTTGGCACTTTCTTCCTCGCTCTTGCAAAATTGCGAAAGAAAATAACATGCGTTTTTCACATGGCTGCCAAGCCTTGGTTGGCGCGCAATATTTAGCGCTCCGGGCTTGACGGTCCGCGGTCTTACGAGTAGAAGCCGCCCAGTCAGAACCGATGTGAGGCTCTCCCTTCCGAAGCGACACGCTTTGGAGTTTGCCTCAAACAGGGTTCGTTTTACGAGCGAAAAGACATTTCCGGCGTGCACGAAGCGGCTTCCGCTTCCTCTGCGATTTGTTCGGGCAAGACCGCGAGGCGCGGTTGTGGCCCGAATTTGCGTATGGAAATGACGCTTTGAGCGGCCCTGACCGGGCGAGACACGGAATTGAGAGACAAGAGGGTTTAATGCCTACCGTCAACCAGCTGATCCGCAAGCCGCGCATTGCGCCGGTGAAGCGCAACAAGGTCCCGGCCATGCAGCAGAACCCGCAGAAGCGGGGCGTCTGCACGCGCGTCTATACAACGACGCCGAAGAAGCCGAACTCGGCGCTGCGCAAGGTGGCCAAGATCCGCCTGACCAATGGTTTTGAAGTGATCGGTTACATCCCCGGCGAAGGTCACAACCTTCAGGAGCACTCCGTGGTGATGATCCGCGGCGGCCGCGTCAAGGATCTTCCGGGCGTTCGCTATCACATCATCCGCGGCGTGCTCGACACGCAGGGTGTGAAGAACCGCAAGCAGCGCCGTTCGAAGTACGGCGCCAAGCGTCCGAAGTAAGATTTTCCGGCCTTGGCGCTCCTTGAGTGCGTCGGGCTATGAGATTGAGAGACAAAAGCCATGTCGCGTCGTCACAGTGCAGAAAAGCGTGAGATCAATCCGGACCCGAAGTTCGGCGATCTGATCGTCACCAAGTTCATGAATGCCGTCATGTATGACGGTAAGAAGTCGGTTGCCGAGACCATCGTCTACGGCGCACTCGACCAGGTTCAGTCGAAGACCAAGCAGGAGCCGGTCACCGTCTTCCATCAGGCGCTCGACAATGTCGCGCCGCATGTGGAAGTGCGTTCGCGTCGTGTCGGTGGCGCCACCTACCAGGTTCCGGTCGACGTGCGCCCCGAGCGCCGCCAGGCATTGGCCATTCGCTGGCTGATCGCAGCGGCGCGCAACCGCAACGAGACCACGATGGTCGACCGCCTCTCCGGCGAGCTGATGGACGCGGCCAACAACCGCGGCACGGCCGTCAAGAAGCGTGAAGACACCCACAAGATGGCTGAAGCCAACCGCGCTTTCGCGCACTACCGCTGGTAAAGCGCGAACGAGACTGAGAGGCAGCTACGATGGCCCGCGAATACAAAATCGAAGACTACCGCAATTTCGGTATCATGGCGCATATTGACGCCGGCAAGACGACGACCACCGAGCGCGTCCTCTATTACACGGGCAAGTCGCACAAGATCGGCGAAGTCCACGACGGCGCTGCCACCATGGATTGGATGGAGCAGGAGCAGGAGCGCGGCATCACCATCACGTCGGCCGCGACCACGACCTTCTGGAAGGCTCGTGACGGCAAGATGCACCGCTTCAACATCATCGACACCCCCGGCCACGTCGACTTCACCATCGAAGTCGAGCGTTCGCTGCGCGTCCTCGACGGCGCCATCGCGCTGCTCGATGCCAATGCCGGCGTTGAGCCGCAGACGGAAACCGTCTGGCGCCAGGCCGACAAGTACCGCGTTCCGCGCATGATCTTCTGCAACAAGATGGACAAGATCGGCGCTGACTTCTACCGCTCGGTCGAGATGATCGGTTCGCGCCTCGGTGCGCATGCCGTCGTCATGCAGCTGCCGATTGGTGCCGAGACCGAATTCAAGGGCGTTGTCGACCTCGTCGAGATGAACGCGCTGGTCTGGCGCGACGAGACGCTGGGCGCCGCCTGGGATGTCGTCGAGATCCCGGACGACCTCAAGGCTCGTGCCGAGGAATACCGCGAGAAGATGATCGAGGCCGCCGTCGAAATGGACGAGACGGCGCTTGAGAATTACCTCGAAGGCAAGATGCCGTCGAATGACGAGATCCGCGCGCTGATCCGCAAGGGCACCATCGCGGTGAAGTTCTACCCGATGTTCTGTGGCTCGGCCTTCAAGAACAAGGGCGTGCAGCCGCTGCTCGACGCCGTCGTCGAATATCTGCCGTCGCCGGCCGATGTTCCGGCCATCAAGGGTGTCGATGCCAAGACCGACGCCGAGATCGAGCGTCACGCCGACGACAACGAGCCGCTGTCGATGCTCGCCTTCAAGATCATGAACGACCCGTTCGTCGGTTCGCTGACCTTTGCCCGCATCTATTCGGGCAGGCTCACCAAGGGCATCTCGGTCGACAACACCGTGAAGGGCAAGAAGGAGCGTATCGGCCGCATGCTGCAGATGCATGCGAACTCGCGCGCCGACGTCGAAGAGGCTTTTGCCGGCGACATCGTTGCTCTGGCTGGTCTCAAGGACACGACCACCGGCGACACGCTCAGCGATCCACTGCATCCGGTCATCCTCGAGCGCATGGAATTCCCCGATCCGGTCATCCAGATCGCCATCGAGCCGAAGACCAAGAACGACCAGGAAAAGATGGGCCTCGCCCTTCACCGCCTGGCCGCCGAGGATCCGTCCTTCCGCGTCAAGACCGACGAGGAAAGCGGCCAGACTATCATTTCCGGCATGGGTGAACTTCACCTCGACATCATCGTCGACCGCATGCGTCGCGAGTTCAAGGTCGAGGCCAATGTCGGCGCGCCGCAGGTGGCCTATCGCGAGACGATCACCCGCAGGCACGAGCAGGATTACACGCACAAGAAGCAGACCGGCGGTACCGGTCAGTTCGCCCGCGTCAAGATCGTCTTCGAGCCGAACCCGGACAGCAGCGAGTTCGAATTCGAGACCAAGATCGTCGGCGGCGCTGTGCCGAAGGAATACATCCCCGGCGTCGAAAAGGGTATCAACAGCGTCATGACTTCGGGTCCGTTCGCGGGCTTCCCGATGATTGGCGTCAAGGCGACGCTGATCGACGGCGCTTACCACGACGTTGACTCCAGCGTCCTGGCCTTCGAAATCGCCGGCCGCGCCTGCTTCCGTGAAGCCGCACCCAAGCTTGGCGTGCAGCTGCTCGAGCCGATCATGAAGGTCGAAGTTGTGACGCCGGAAGACTACGTCGGCAGCGTCATCGGCGATCTGAACGGCCGTCGTGGCCAGATCCAGGGCCAGGAAGCACGTGGCGTGGCCGTGGTCATCAACGCGATGGTGCCGCTCGCCAACATGTTCAAGTATGTCGACAACCTGCGCTCGATGAGCCAGGGCCGTGCGGCCTACACGATGCAGTTCGATCACTACGAGCCGGTCCCGACTGCGGTGGCCCAGGAAGTCCAGAAGAAATACGCGTAAGGGTTCCTTAGCCACCGGGTCGCGTCCCTTGCGCGATGCCGGATCTAAAGAGCGAATAACAATTTCCCCCAAGCGGGTAGAATAGACGGAGAACGATTATGGCCAAAGGTAAATTCGAGCGTAACAAGCCTCACGTGAACATCGGCACGATTGGCCACGTCGACCATGGCAAGACGTCGCTGACGGCTGCGATCACCAAGTATTTTGGCGAATACAAGCGCTACGACCAGATCGACGCTGCCCCTGAAGAGAAGGCGCGCGGCATCACGATCTCGACGGCGCACGTCGAATACGAGACGGCCAACCGCCACTATGCTCACGTCGACTGCCCCGGCCACGCCGACTATGTGAAGAACATGATCACCGGTGCCGCGCAGATGGACGGCGCGATCCTGGTCGTGTCGGCCGCCGACGGCCCGATGCCGCAGACCCGCGAGCACATCCTGCTCGCCCGTCAGGTCGGCGTGCCGTCGATCGTGGTGTTTTTGAACAAGGTCGACCAGGTCGACGACGCCGAGCTGCTCGAACTGGTCGAGCTCGAGGT
>NZ_JAMYQF010000083.1:0-22103 GCF_040320745.1 Mesorhizobium sp. M0621
CTCAAGGTTCGACGAAAACTCGCCAATCTCAACGCCGATTATCTCGAAAATCTCATCCGTCAAAAATCAACGTTAACCTGAAGCGATTCCCCTGGTTCGAATACGTCCTGTATATGGAAAATTTGGACGCCCGCTAGAAAGTGAGCACATTCCCACACGTATCGAGATCGAGGGGCCGAAGAGGACTTTAACTGATCTGCGGGAAGGCTTCGGTCTGTTCGTGGACAAAAAATTTAAGGACGAGGTCGAAAGGCTAGAGCCTGACGTGCATCAGTTTCTTTCGGTTGAGTTTGTATGGAAAGACGGAAGCCATGCCGCCGACCGCTTCTGGTTCGTGCCTTGCAACAGGCTCGACAGCGTCGATCGCAATGAGACGACCTTCGAGTTTCGAAACATCTGGTATCTGGACGGAAGCCAGGACAAGAAACTTGTATTTAACAGTTCGCAGATTGGGAATTGTCACGCCTGGATGGATAAATTCATCTCGGGCCAAGGCGGCGTCTGGATAAGCGATGTCCTGAAAGAAAAAATTGAGCAGGCCGGAGTTACGGGGATTTCCCTGCAACACTATGAAGAAACAAACTGATTTAGCCTTCTTGCAGAGTAATCCCCCCGATTGAGAGCTACAAAATGCCAGAAACTTTTGATGACCTGATCGCGCCAAGGTAATGACTACGTTATCGTCATTGGCGGCACAGGCGCCATCGCTGTCGGCGGGCTCGGCCGCGACTTCATCTTCAACACTTCCGACCACGGCCAACTCTATGGCGATACGATCGACGGCCAGGGCGGGGTCTCGACATCGGGCCTGACCGATTCCGATGTGTTCCTGGTACTGGCCGGGCACCTTTATCTTGGATGCCCAGCCAAACGACCTCTTGCAGATGTTCGGTTTTCCGCTGCTCGGCGGTTCGAATTCCATCGCCGGCATACCGGCAAGCGATGGCTCGCTCGCCATCGACTGGCTCTTCCCGTTCGTCTTCTACGGCTACACCGAGGGCAACCAGCTTCTGGTTATTAGCACTCTGTTCGCCGCGCTGGGTATCCGCCCGCGTGGTCGTTGCCACCGTGCGCGGCGATGAACATGGCGACGGCCGACCGGCAATAGGATTCGATTTCGTTGTCGTCCTTTGCTCTCGCCTCATCGAAGCGAGCGATAATCAGGAGATCGCATCCTTTGAGAAGCGCGGCAAACAAACGGGCGGACCGGAGAGGATCGGGCACGTTCAGAACCGCCTTCGCGTGCAACTGACGCAACAGGGCCTCGATTTGGGCGATGATATGGGCGGGGCCGGCTTCGTAATGGAGCTTGCTCAACGACTTTTGATTCGTCGTGTCGGCCATGACCATGGCTTCGACATTGCGGACGTCCGGGCGCAACAGCGTGCGAAGCAGCGATGATCCCACAGCCATGAGCTGATCTTCGGCCGAACCGTCGACGCCTTCAAAAAGGACCTGTGGTACAGACTGGTGGCAGCGGGCCGCAAAGGCCGCGCCGAACAGCGCCTCCTTGTTCTCGAAGTGCCTGTAGATGCTGAGCTTGGATATCTTCGCTCGCTGGGCGACCTTGTCCAATGTCGTCGCTTGAAAACCCAGTTCCGCAAAGAGTTCGCCTGCGGTGTCGACGATCGTTTGGCGAAGCGCCTCGTTGGCGGGCCGGCCGCGCCGGCCTTGGCTGTTTTCGGTCACGACAATTCCAGTCCTTGACAGTATCGTTATTGTCGAATTACGATACTACGCAGTGTCTGAAATTCCAAGAGTGGATTTTATCGTGTCCTCCAAATCAAGTGTCCCTTGGCCGCCCGGCGATATCGAATGCGCGTCGCTAGACGACATTGCAGGCCAGGCTCAGCCCAACCCCCTCCATCCAAAACACGGAGCTTACCACCATGGATGACGTCATCATCATCGGCGGCAGCTTTGCCGGTCTCGCCGGCGCCCTGCAGCTCGGCCGTGCCCGCCGCAAGGTCACCGTTCTCGATACCGGCCTGCCGCGCAATCGCTTCGCCGGCCACTCGCATGGCCTGCTCGGTCACGATCACAAGCCACCGCTGGACATCCTGGCCGAGGCGCGGCAGCAGCTGGCGCGCTATCCCACGATCAGGCTGGTCAATGCCCGGGCCGACAGCATCTCCGGCGCCATCGACGATTTCTCCGTCCTCACTGGTGACAGGGAAAGCCTTGGGGCGCGCCGCCTGATCCTGAGCTATGGCGTCGCCGACCAGATGCCTGATATTCCGGGCTTTGCCGAAGGCTGGGGCACATCCATCGTGCCCTGTCCCTACTGCGACGGCTTTGAAGTCGCCGGCCGGCATTGGGGCCTTGTCTGGTCCGGCCCGCAGTCGAACCAGTCCGTCAGGCTGTTCCACGATTGGACCGACAGGTTGACGCTCTTCGCCGATGGTCACGACATTCCGCCCGATATCCGGGCCGATCTGGCGCGCCGCAACATACCTGTCGTCGACGGCCGGATCATCGAGATCGCCCATAACGGGGGCCATACCGCCACCGTCAATCTCGATACCCGCCGCAATGTCGCGGTCGACATCCTCTTCGCCCATCCGCGCAACAAGCCGTCCGCAAGCCTGCATGAATCACTGGGCCTCGCCACGGTCGATACGCCCCTCGGCATCGCCCTCAAGGTCGACGAGCGCCGCGAAACCAGCATGCCCGGCATCTACGCCGCCGGCGACCTCGCCAACCCCCTCATGCCCTCGGTCACCACGGCATCATCGCAGGGCGCGATGGCGGGTATCTTCGCCCAGCAGTCGATGCTGGTTTGAGAGCACAGATTCCCTTCTCCGGTTGCCGCGGGCTATCATATTCTGAGGGTTGCGGGCCGGTGCCACGGAACGCGGACCCCCCCTCTCCCTTGGCGTAGAATAGCGTGCACAGAAGAGGGTCCGCTTCGAGCCCCATTGTCTTCGGTCAGAGTGTGCACGGCGATCCCGAAACCGGCCGTTCCGCATGCGGCCTGAGCAAGACCCGGCAAGCGTCGCCGGCGATCTACTGCGTGTCAGTCGCGCGATATGGGCAGCCCCGCTAGCAGCGGGGCGTAGGCGGCGAGTCTGCGGGATACGAACTCGGTGAGGAGCCGCACGCGCTTCGTCTTGCGTGTCTCACCCTGAGTGAGAACCCAGATCGGTCCATACAGGTGTAGGTTGGTATCTGGCACCCTCTCCAATAAGGGATCGGTATCTCCGACGAAACACGGGAGCGTCGTGATGCCTATACCTTGCCGGACCGCCGCGATCTGCGTTTCGAAATCCATAGTCCGGAACGGAGTCCCAGTCGTGCGAAGTTCTCCCTCGCGGGTCCAGTCCGGTACTCCATGACCACTTATGGCGATCCACCTGGGATCCGGCCCGCCCGCCTGCCACTCGGCTAGTCGATCGCCGGACATGTAGAAGCCGCCGTACAGCTCCGGTCCCTTCAGACCGTGAAGATTGAGCGGCAGGGCTTCGCGGTCATAGACGACACGGATCGCTACGTCAGCCTCCCGGTTGGTCAGATTTGCCAACTCGCCGGACGACAAGATTTCCATCTCGATGCCCGGATGCAGCCGTACGAAATCCGCGAAGTCCGGCATGAGCAGGTGTGCTGCGAGGGGCGCCGGCAGTGTCACCCGCAGAAGCCCGCGCACGCTTTGATCGCGCCCCAAGACGCGCGTTTCCAGCTGGTGCGACGACGCTTGCATCTGGTCCGCGAACTCGAGGACCTCATCGCCCGCAGCTGTTAAGCGGTAGCCCGAAGGCAGCTTTTCGAACATCTGCGCCCCGAGGCGGTCCTCGAGCTGGGCGATGCGTCGCAGCACGGTCGCGTGGTTCACTCCGAGACGTTTGGCGGCGGCCCGCACTGAGCCTCCTTGCGCGGCGGCGAGAAAGTAGCGAACGTCATCCCAGTCGATCATGGTGCATCCCCGCGCCGCGCAGTGCGGCTTCCGAAGCTCGTTCTAGCATACAGAGCGGAGTTTGCGCTAACATCGCGGCATTTGATTATCGGTATGGATCGTTTTCGCACCACCGATGTGCGCGATTGCTCACTATCTGGCTGGCTTCGGCAGGGCCATGTTGAGCTTCTCGGGAAGACCTCCCGCACAGCCAAAGACCCGAGATAGCGAAACGAAGGATGCACGATATGACCAGATTGAATGGAAAGACCGCCGTGATCACGGGCGGCGCTACCGGCATCGGACTCGCCGCAGCGAAGCGCTTCATCGAAGAAGGCGCTTTCGTCTTCATCTTCGGCCGCCGGCAGGAAGCGCTCGACGCCGCCGTGGCGGACCTTGGGCCCAATGCCCGGGCGGTGAAGGGCTCGGTCTCCGATGAGGCAGACCTCGACCGGCTCTACGCGGCGGTCAAGGCCGAGCGCGGAACTCTCGGCATCGTCTTCGCCAACGCCGGGGCGGGAAGCCAGGGTCGGCTCGGCGAGATCACCGCCGAGCACATTGACGAAACCTTCGACGTCAATGTGAAGGGCACGATCTTCACGGTCCAGAAGCCGCTGCCGCTGATGGGCGTAGGCGGCTCGATCATCCTGACCGGATCGAGCGCCGGCACCACGGGCGCCCCGGCAATGAGCGCCTACAGCGCGAGCAAGGCGGCAGTTCGCAACCTCGCGCGGACCTGGGCGGAAGACCTGAAGGGCACTGGCATCCGGGTAAACGTGCTGTCGCCCGGCGCGACGGCAACCGACCTCGCCAAGGAAGCGCTAGGCGAGGAGGGCCAGAAGGTCTTCGCCTCGATGACTCCGCTACAGCGCATGGCCGATCCGGCGGAGATCGGAGCGGTGGCCGCCTTTCTCGCTTCGTCGGACAGCAGCTTCATGACCGCCAGCGAAGTCGCTGTCGACGGCGGCCTGGCGCAACTCTGACGCACTGCGCCCGTCCAGGCGCTCCATTCGACCGTTCGGAGCGCCGTACGGCGCGATAAACCCAAGGAGAATAAATATGAGCTACGCAATTATCGGCTTCGGCAATGTTGGCAAAGCCCTGGCCAAGGCGTTTGCCCGCAAGGGCATCGAGGTATCCGTGGCAACCACGCGCGACCCGGAAAGCTTTGCAGCCGATGCGGCCGCGATCGGGCCTACGATCATCCCCAAGAAGCTGGCGGAGGTAGTCAAAGCGGACATCATCTTTTTGGCTGTCCGCTTCGGCTCGCACCCGGAAGTCGCGAAGGCGCTGCCCGGCTGGCAAGGGAAGACCATCGTCGATGTGACCAATGCCTATGGCGTGCCACCTGAAGAACTGGGAGGACAACCTTCGTCCAAGTTCATCGCCCAGAGCTTCGCTGGTGCAAGACTGGTCAAGGGCTTCAACCATTTGGCCTCTGCCACCCTTGACCAAGATCCAGCCGTGCATGGTGGCAGGAGAGTCGTGTTCCTGGCGAGCGACGATGACGCTGCCGCGGCGGACATTGGTGCGCTGGCGGAAAATCTCGGTTTCGCGCCGATCAAACTTGGCGGGCTTTCGGAAGGTGGGCTGCTGGTCCAAGCGCGCGGAAATAGCTGGGGTCATCTGATCTTTAAGGACCTGGTCAAATTCGACTGACGAATACAACCTGCCCACCGGCATGGACACGATGCACGCATCGGATCGAGCACGATCCGATGCGTGCGATATAGAGAAATTCCCATGAGTATTGAGAAGAATATCCAGACCGTGAAGGACTTCTTCGCTACGATCGGCCGCGGCGATAGGGAGGGGCTGCTCGCGCTGGTCGCCGAAGACATCGAGTGGATCATCTCCGGCAAAGACTGCCGCTGGCTGGAGCGCACCGCGGACACGCGGCGCTAACGGATTTGCTTGAGACGGTATCCCAGTCGATAGAAACGTCCACCGAACCCCGGGAATTCGTAGCGCAGGGGAACCGGGTTCTGATCGTCGGCTTCGCCAGGGGAAGATGAGAGCCACGAACAAGACGTTCGATGACGACTGGATCTTCGCCATCACCGTCGGCGCGCCGAACCGGCTTTGGAGATTGCCGCCGAGAGCGTCGACATGAAGCGCCAGTTGGCAGCTTGCCTCGTCAGGTCGATGTTGGCATTGGGCGAGCGCTGCCCGGGCATTGGACTTCGTCGTCCCGCTCCCGGCGCCGACCTAAATACGACCGGGAATCCGTTGCGAGAAAAATTCAGTCACCCAGCGCACGCGTGCCGGAACAAGGCGGCGCTTTGGCCAGACAAGATTTATATCCCTGACGTCGACTAGAAATTCTTCGAAAAGCGAAATCACGTCCGGATGCTGCAGATCATCGGCAAGAGAGACTTTGGCGAACATACCGATTCCCATGCCCGCCAGCACAGCAGACCGGATCGTTTCGACACTATTCGATGAAAGATTCCCACGAACCGGCACGCTGAATTCGCCGTCTGGTCCGCAAAACGGCCAATTGGTGGACTCTATAAGCCCATTATAAAGCAGGCAGTTGTGGTTCACGAGTTCGGCAGGGGTCCCGGGCACCCCTCGTTCTTTGAAGTATCGACGGGATCCAACGCACACCAACGGGGTACGAGCTACGCGCGTGACGACCGCGTCTGGTTCGTCGACCGGCCCCACCCTGATCGCCAGATCAATCCGGTCTTCCACCATGTTTCGCATAGAATCCGACAGGATGAGATCCAGCTGAAGGCCGGGGTTGAGCGAGAGAAGGTCGGGGATAAGGGGCAGGATGTGAAGGCGACCAAAGGTGGCGGAAACGGCGATCCTGATTGGGCCGGAAACTTTGAGCGTGCTGCTTGTCAGTTCGCTGTCGGCGTCATCCAACTCCCCAACAAGGAGCTTGGTCCGGTCATAGTAGCGTTGCCCTTGGTCCGTGAGGCTCACACTTCGCGTGCTTCTATTGAACAGCAACACCCCCAGCCGCTTCTCCAGCGCGCCGACGGCCTTGCTGACGGCCGGTTGTGAGTCGCCGGTTCGCCGGGCGGCAGCTGTGAACCCGCCTGCTTCAACGACCGCGATAAACGCACTTAATTCCTGAAAGCGATCCACGTCATTCCTCAAAAGAATGAATATTATGTATTCTTAGCCAATTATGCGGCTTCTGAACATTGTCTATATCTCGCACAACACAAGCTAGAGGTGACAAGTCATGAATATCGACTTCCAAGGCCGCAAGGCCATTGTAACGGGCTCCACGGTGGGCATCGGTCGCGCAATTTCGGAGGGACTGGTGCGCGCGGGCGCTTCAGTTGTGATCAACGGCCGCGGCCAGGAGCGCGTCGCCACGGCGGTCCGTGAGATTCGTGAGATTTTCCCGGGTTGCGATGTGATGGGCGTTGCCGCTGACCTGGAGACTGCCGAGGGGGCCAAAGCCTTGTTCGCGCAGGCGCCGGATGCGGATATCCTGGTCAACAATGTGGGTACAGCGCGTCCGAAGACGTTCTTCGACCTTACTGATGACGACTGGCTGAGCCTTTTCCAACTCAACGTCATGAGCGGCGTCCGCGCGGCGCGCCACTATGTACCGAAGATGATAGGGCGTGGTTGGGGACGCGTCGTGTTCACCAGCAGCGAGTCCGCCCTCAACGTCCCAAAAGAGATGATCGACTACGGCATGACCAAGACTGCGCAACTCGCCATCTCCAGGGGGCTCGCGGAAGCGGTTGCCGGGACGGGCGTGACCGTCAACGCGGTCCTCCCTGGTCCAACGAGGTCCGAAATCCTGTCCAATATGATGAGCGAGTTGGCGCAGTCGCAAGGCATCACGCAAGATGAGGCGGAGCAGATGTTCTTGAAGACAATGCGTCCGACGACGCTGATCAATCGCCTTGCGACGACCGAAGAAGTCGCAAACATGGTCGTTTATGTCTGCTCAGAGCAAGCGTCGGCGACCAGTGGCGCCGGGTTGAGGGTCGATGGCGGTGTCGTTCGGTCAATCGTCTGAGGGCGCTGTCGGTGTACGCCATGGCCAGGGCTATCCCTACTGATGTGCGGGCCTAGCGGGCCATCGCTTGCAGGAGCGATACGCTCGAGGATCGCGCGGGGCATCAGCAAGCTGAAAATATCCACCAGTGATCCGATCGATCATCTGATTCAACGCGTCGCATTCTTGATATCCTTGCTCGACGGGTTTGTCAGGATAGCGCTCGCGACGATCTGAAAGAGACGATCGGCCCGCGGCGCGAATGAGGGTTGGTCGACCGCCCAGCCGAGGGCCGTCATCAGGGCGAACAGGTCGTCCCCATTCATATCGGCGCGCGCCGATCCCAAGGCCTGTGCACGGAGCAGCAGTCGCGCGCTCGCCGAGTGAACCTCAGCGCATGCAGCATAAAGAGCGGAGTCCGGGTTCGTGTGGGCCGCCGCCATCATGGCGACGACGCCCCTATAGCTTTGGGCGAACACCAACCATTCCTGGAACCAGGACACGAGCGCTTCGTCAGGTGAGTTTGACGTTTCGAGTTCGTCTGCCGTCTGCGTCAGTGCGTCCAGATTCGTGCACAGCAACGCTTCGAACAGGGCTTCTCGCGTCGGGAAATGACGCAGCAGCGTGGCCAACCCGACGTCGGCTCGGCGGGCGATATCGCGCATCGACGCGTCGGCGCCGTGCTCGGTGACGACCTCACGCGCGACCGCAAGGATGTGGCTGTAATTTTTTTTTGCGTCGGCTCGCATGAGATGCCTTGATAATCGGATCAGTGATCCGTATATGTGGATCGGTGATCCGGTTATTAAACGGATCGGTGAACCACTAAATAGAGTGCGTCTGCGCAAATGGCAACAAAGGCGCTGCCCGCCCCGCAAGGAAAATGAACATGGGCACTATCAGCATCATCGGCTCAGGCGGTATGGCCGCAGCGATCGGCGGCCTTGCCGCCAAGGCCGGACACACCGTCGAGGTGACGAGTCGCGACGCCGCGAAGGCACGGGCGCTGGCCGAGCAGGTTGGAGCCGACGCGAGGACCGGAACGTTTGGCGTCGCTCCGGTCGGGGACATCGTCATCCTGGCGGTTCCCTATTCGGCCGTTCTCGACGTGGTGAAGCAGTACGGCGAAAAGCTGGCAGGCAAGCTCATCATCGACATCACCAACCCCATCAAATCCGACTTCACGGGTTTCTTGACTCCTGAAGACAGTTTCGGCGCGCAGGAGATCGCCAAGGTTGCTCCTGCCAATGCCACTATCGTCAAGGCGTTCAACACCCAGAACGCCCAGGTCCTGGCTGCCGGTTTAATCGGGGGCCATCCGTTGGACGTGTTCATCGCCGGGGACGGCGCTCAGGCGAAGGCGCGTGTCTCGGCCTTCGTCAAGAGCCTCGGACTGCGTCCGATGGACACCGGGCAGCTGAGCATGGCGCGGACGTTGGAGCACGCCTGCATGCTGTGGCTGGGCCTCATGACCCACTCCATCAAACACACCAATTTCTCAATCCGCGTCAGCCTCCTCGGCTGAGCCCGCGGCACCACGTCTTGCATCACATTACCCAAGGAGCAGCAGTATGCGCGTTTTAGTTACCGGCGGGACCGGCCATATCGGTTCGTATATCATCCCCGAGCTCATCGCGGGCGGACATGAGGTCATTGGCCTGGCCCGGTCGGACACGTCCGCGACTGCGGTGTCGGCACTAGGCGCCAAGGTACGTCGCGGGGATATCACCGACCTCGAAGGGCTCAAGGCCGCGGCGGCGGAGTCCGACGGCGTCATCCACGTCGCGCACCGGCAAGACCTGCTGCCCTCTGGCGGGATCGACGCCGTGGCAGCCGCGGAGCTACAGATCATGCTCGCCTACGGCGAAGCGCTGGCGGGGACCGGAAAGCCACTCGTCGTCTCGGGGAGCATCGGCTCGCCGGGGTGGGAAAAGCTGGGCCGGCCGGCCACCGAGGACGATCCGGGCCTTCCCGGCGGCGATGCATACAAGGGCACCCTGAGGGTTCGCAACGCCGTGGAACTCGCCGTGATCGGCCTCGCGGAGCGGGGCGTGCGGTCTTCGGTCGTCCGAATTCCTCCCATCGTGCACAGCACGACCGATGGCGGCTTCCTCCAGCTGCTGATCGGTCTCGCGAAGGAGAAGGGCGTTATCGGTTACCCCGGAGACGGCGCGAACCTCTGGCCGGCTGTGCATGCCCGCGACCTGGCCTCCCTGTTCCGCCTGGCGCTGGAGAAGGGGCCGGCTGGCAAATATTGGCACGGGATTGAGGGCAACGGCATCCGGTTCCGCGAGATCGCTGAGGCCATTGGCAGCCGTATGGGCGTGCCCGCCGTGCCCATCCCTGCGGACGTACTGATGTTGCCGGGCTTCTTCGGCTTTCTCGCGAATTTGGTCACGCTGGACCTTCCGGCGTCCAACGCCATTACCCGCCAGACGCTCGGCTGGGAGCCCGTTCAGCCGGGCCTGCTCGAGGACCTCGACAACGGCCATTACTTCCCGGCG
This sequence comes from Mesorhizobium sp. M0621, assembly GCF_040320745.1. NCBI lineage: Bacteria > Pseudomonadati > Pseudomonadota > Alphaproteobacteria > Hyphomicrobiales > Phyllobacteriaceae > Mesorhizobium > Mesorhizobium sp. M0621. The sequence continues at coordinate 10,367 of NZ_JAMYQF010000083.1, forward strand.
GGCCATATCGCGATCCCGTGATCCGTCCGACCAATAGACGGGGATTCCGCGTTTAGAAACCACCAGCAATATACCCCCCACTCAATAGGAGACTGAACATGAGCACTATCAGCATCATCGGCGCAGGAACCATGGCCACGGCGATCGCTGGCCGTATTGCCAACGCCGGGCATACCGTCGAGGTCGTCAACCGCGACCCCGCCAAGGCGCGGGCGCTCGCCGACCAACTTGGAGCCGGAGCGACCACGGGGGCATACGGAGCGGCCCCCGCGGGCGAAATCGTCATCCTCGCCGTGCCGTACAGCGGCGCAGCGGCGGCGGTGGCCGACTTTGGGAAAGCGCTCGATGGCAAGGTGATCGTCGACATCGCCAACCCGGTTGCCCCCGACCTCTCGGGCCTCGTCACGCCCCACGGCAGTTCTGGCGCGCAGGAGACCGCAAAGGGCCTCCCCGCCGGCGCGCATGTTGTGAAGGCGCTCAACACGATCTTTGGTCACGTGCTTGCGAAGGGTGGACGCCTCGACGCGTTCATCGCAGCCGACGATGCGGAGGCGAAAGCGCGCGTCTCGACGTTCCTCGAAAGTCTCGGGCTGCGTCCGCTCGACGTGGGCGGCTTGCACATGGCCCAGACGCTGGAGGCGCTCGGTTTGATGATGATTGGCCTCGCCAAAAACGGCGCCGGCACCTGGGACTTCGCCATGAACGTCGATATCGGCTGAATCACCGATATCAGTTCCCACCGGAACATCCGCGCCACCACTGGAAGCAAATCATCCGATGGCTGTCTCCCGATGAGTCGGGCGTACTGTCGGGTGCCATGTGGTTCGCATGGTCAATGCGGCTCGGAAACACATAATCGGCAATAGCACCGCCCCGACGTTCGAGCCATGCTAATAGGCTGGAGCGCACATCGGAAGTCAATTCGAACTAGACCGGTCGGCCGGTCTTCTGCTGCACTACAGCCAAGGAATCGATCATGATCACTCCCTTCCAGATTCCCTATGATGCCGACCAGGCCGCTGACCTTCGTAGCCGCCTCGTACGGACGCGTTGGGCCGACGCGGTAACGGACGACTGGACCATGGGAACCGAGCGCGGCTTCCTCAAACAGTTCATCGATTTCTGGCGTGACGGCTATGACTGGGCGCAGCGGCGAGACCGGCTCAACCAGCTTCCCCATTTCCGGACTACGGTCGACGGCCATGGCATACACTTTCTGCATTTTCGCAGCGGACAAAGTGGATCGATCCCGCTACTGCTGATGAACGGGTGGCCGTCCAGCTTCGTGGAGTTTCAGCGTATAGCGCCGCTGCTTACCCAGGGAACGCCGGCATTCGATGTCGTGATCCCCACCATGCCCGGCTTCGGCTACTCGGACAGGCCAACCCGGCCCTACGAGGCGGAGCCCAGTGACCTTTGTCCAAAGCTAATGACGATGCTGGGCTATGGGCGGTTCGTCGTCGCCGGGACTGACATCGGCTCCGGCCTTGCCACCCGGATAGCCCTTCGGCATCCGGCGCGTTTGCTGGCTGTCCATGTCTCGACGGTCGCGTTGAAGCCGATCCCAGAAAATGCGTCGCCCCTGTCGAAAGCCGAGATCGACTATGACGAGCGCCTCCAGCTGTGGAGCCTGGAGGAGGGGGGCTATCAGGCGATCCAGAGCTCAAGGCCACAAACTCTCGCCTTTGGGCTTGCCGACAGTCCTGTTGGCCTCGCCTCGTGGATTGTCGAGAAATTCCGGGCCTGGACCGACTGCGATGGCGACGTCTTCTCTGTCTGGCCACTCGAAGCCTTGACTGACACTCTGACGATCTACTGGATGACCAACACGATCGGGTCGTCTGTCCGCTATTATTACGACGCTGCCCGGCTGCGGCCGCCGCTGCGGGCAGATGACTTCGTGCATGTCCCCACCGCCGTCGCTATGTGGCCACATGATCTGGCGCTCGCGCCGCGCGAGCGGGCCGAGCGGCTCTACAATGTGCGGAGCTACACCGTCTTTCCGCGTGGCGGGCATTTTCCGGCCTGGGAGACGCCGGAACTCTACGCCGACGATTTGCGAAAGATCGCGCTCGCCGCGATCTGAACGAACAAGCGTGTCCGCTTCACTCACGAGCGGGCACGGCTCGTGGAGATTGCCCGCCAGCGGTGTGCCGAGCAGGCGCGGCTGGCTGGTCTGCTATGTTCTTGCTGGGGCCGAGTTCTTGCTGGGGCCGACGAAGCGGCGCCAGCCGCCGAAGGACGAGATGTCGGACGCACCGCTGAGGCCAGCGGTTTCGACCAGGAAGCCCTTGGCCGAACTGCCGTCCTCGAGCTCGATGGTCCCGATGCCGAGCGGTGGCGGGATGGCCGCGACGAAGCGGCCGAAGGCATCGGCCGACAGCCGCCAGACTTCGACCTCGACGGCAGCGCCGCCCTCGGCGACACGGAGCAGCCCCGGCTTGGGCATGGACTGGCCAGCCAGCGCATAGAGCCTGTAGGCGGCGGCTGTTTTTGCCGAGCGCGAAAACCGTGCGCCGAGCTGGCTCAGTTGGCCGTTGAGCGGCATCCCCGAAAGATGCGCGCCAACAACCACGAGATCGATCATCCCGTCATCGGCTGATGAAGCTGCAGGCAGAAAGCCCGGCTGCTGCCAGCCGGTTGCGCCAAGTGGAAGGCTGCTCATCGCATGGATGTCGCGGGCAAGTGCCGCGGTCAGCCAGTCCCTGCCGGCCGCCGTCAGCAAGGTCACGCTCATCGGCAGCCCGTCATTGCGCTTGCCGGTCGGCACGGCGATGCCGCACATGTCGAGCAGGTTGACGAAATTGGTGTAGGTGCCAAGCCGGCTGTTGGTGACGATCGGATCGGCGAGCACGGCGGCGGTGGTGTAGTGCGTCGGCGCCGTCGGCACGCAGAACAGGTCGACCGAGGCGATGACGGGAGCGAGCTTCGCTCTGTAGGCCTGCAAGGCATAGAGGCCGTGGAAAGCGTCCGCCGCCGAAAGGTTGCGCGCGCCGCCGATGATCTTGCGCGTCACCGGATGCAGGGCCGCTTCGTTGACCTCCATGAAATCGCGGATCGCCGCGTAGCGTTCGGCCACCCAGGCGCCTTCATAGAGAAGATTGGCGGTGGCGAAGAAGTCACCGAACGGGATTTCCACCAGTCGGCAGCCGAGCCCGCGCAGCATATCGAGTGCCGCGTCGAAACCCGCAGTCATCGCCGCGTCGCCAAAGAATTTCAGGTCGGCCTTTGCCGGGATGCCGACGCTCAGCACCGGCGGGCGTACGGCGAGCGGCTGGACGGCGATGTCGCGCGAATACGGATCGGCCGCGTCGCGCGCCGCCGCTACCGAGAACACCTGATAGGCGTCGTCGACGGTCAATGCGAACACCGAGATGCAGTCGAGCGTGCGGCAGGCCGGCACGACGCCGGCGGCCGACAGCGCGCCGACGGTCGGCTTCAGCCCGACAATGTTGTTGAGGCCGGCAGGGATGCGGCCGGAGCCGGCGGTGTCGGTGCCGAGCGCAAACGAGACGATGCCGCGCGCCGTCGCCACCGCCGATCCCGACGAGGAGCCGCCCGGCACCAGCTCGGCGTCGATGGCGTTGCGCGGGATCGGCCAGGGCGTGCGCACGCCGACAAGGCCAGTGGCGAACTGGTCGAGATTGGTCTTGCCGACGACCAGCGCGCCGGCCGCCCTCAGCCGCGCCACCACGGTGGCGTCGCTGTCGGGCCAGTAGGTGTATTCGGCGCAGGCCGCCGTCGTCGGCATGCCGCCGACGTCGATATTGTCCTTGACGGCGAAGGGGACGCCCCAGAGCGGCTGGGCCACCGGGTCGAACGGGCAGAGGGCGGCAGCGGCCGCCATCAGCGCGGCCTTGTCGGCCAGATGGATGAAGATGCCGGGATCGTCGGCGGCCCTCAGGCGGGCATGCACCGTTTCGATGACTTCGTCTACGCCGATGCCGGCCCGATAGGCGGCGTGCAGGCTGCCTATGTCGAAGCGCAGGTCGTTCATTGGGCCTCCCCCAGAATGATCACCGGCAGGTCCCACTGGATCAGCACGACGCAGCCGTCTTTCGTCCAAACCGAATGCTCGGTCCCGACCGGGTTCAGGATGACGCTGCCCAGGGGATAATCGCCATTCTCGTCGCTCTGCGTGCCCTCGAGCACGACGATGGTTTCCAGCCCGACATGGCGGTGACGCGGCACGCCGGCGTCGGCCCGGTAGTCGAGGATCGCCACCGACGGCTCGACCGGTCCGCCCTTGAGCAGCCAGTGCACCGTAATGCCCTCGCGAAAAGGTTCGAACGCCAGATCGCGCCAGCCGCCACCGACGAGGCCGGCAAAACTCAGATTAGCCATTAGCGATTCCCTGCAGCACCTGGCCAGTCGTCGCCGTCCAGCCGACGATGGCGCCCTGCGCACGGATCATCGCAAGCGCCGCCGCCTTGAACTCCGGAAAATAGCTTTCTGTCGCGTCTTCGGCGAGCAGGCATTCATAGCCGCGATCATTGGCCTCGCGCATCGTCGTCTGCACGCAGACTTCGGTGGTGACGCCGGCAAAGACGAGTTGCTGCGCGCCGAGCCGCTTGAGGTCCTCGCCGAAGCTCGTGGCATAGAATGCGCCCTTGCCGGGCTTCTCGATGACGATCTCGCCGGGCAGCGGCGCCAGTTCGTCAAGGATTGCCGTGCCCGGCTCGCCGACGATCAGCACCCGGCCCATCGGCCCGACATCGCCGATGCGGATCGACGGATTGCCGCGATTGCGCTTGGCCGGCGGCAGGTCGGACAGGTCGGCACGGTGGCACTCCATGGTGTGAATCACCGGCAGGCCGGCGGCGCGGAACCCCTCGATCAGTTTTTTCACCGTCGGCACGATGGCGGTGATGCGGCTGACGTCGTTGCCGAGGCTGGCGCCGAAGCCGCCGGGCTCGGCGAAGTCGCGCTGCATGTCGATGACGACCAGCGCCAGGGACTCCGGCTTAAAGGCAAAGGCAAACGGCTGCGCATCGATTTCGGCCATCAGTGATGCCCCGCCATATGCTCGCCGATGGTCTGCACACTCGCCCCGGCGATTGGCGTCTCGTAGACCAGCGCGCCGTCCGACATGACGAAGATGCGGTCGGAAAGCTCCAGCAATTCGTCGAGGTCTTCCGACATCAACAGCACGGCGGCACCCGCATTGCGCGCCTTCATGATGCGGGCGCGGATTTCGGCCACTGCCGAGAAGTCGACGCCGAAGCACGGGTTGGAGACGATCAGAAGGTCGACCTCGCCGGTGAGTTCGCGGGCGAGCACGGCGCGCTGCACATTGCCGCCCGACAGCGAGGCGATCGGCGAGGACAGCGAGGCGGTCTTGACCTTGAACTGCTCGACCAGGCGGGCGCTGAAGGCCCTGATGGCACCGGCGCTGATCCAGCTCACCGGCTTGCCGTTGCTGTCTATGTCGAAGGTACGGAACGAGATGTTCTCGGCAACGGTCATTTTCGGCGCGCAGGCATTTTTCAGCGGCTCCTCCGGGATGAGGCGGACGTTGAGCGCGCGCGCCTCGGCACGCGTCGCCGCATAGGCGGTGCCACGCACCATCACTTCGCCGGCGTCGCGCGGGCGCTGCCCGGCCAGCACTTCGAGGAATTCCTTCTGGCCGTTGCCGGAAATGCCGGCGATGCCGACGATCTCTCCGGAGCGCACGCCGAGATCCTCGATCCGGATCGACTTCAGCCCGGTGCGGTCGGGTGCCTTCAGCGCCTTGACCTTGAGTACGATCTCGGCATCCGGCTTTGGCTCGGCGCGGCTGTCGAGCGCCGCGATCGGCTGGTCGCCGATCATCATCGCCGCCATCTGCCTGTGGTCGAGGTCGGCGACGCGGCCGGTGCCGGTCAGCCTGCCCTTACGCAGCACGCTGACGTCATCGGCGAACGCCGTTACTTCGTGGAACTTGTGCGAGATCATCAGCACGGTGAGGTCGCCGGTCCTGGTCATGGCGCGCACGAGGCCGAGCACCTCCTGCGCCTCGCCGGGGGTGAGCACCGAAGTCGGCTCGTCCAACACCAGGAAGGAGCGGCCGAGATAGAGCTGCTTGACGATCTCCAGCTTCTGCTTCTCGCCGGCGGCAAGCTCGGCCACCTTGACGTCGAGCGGAAGCTTGAAGGGCATCCGGTCCATGAACACGGCAAGCTCGCCGCGCTCCTTGCGCCAGTCGATGATGCCAGGCACCTTTTCGCGCGAAATGACCAGGTTTTCCGCGCCGGTCAGCGACGGCACGAGGGTGAAATGCTGGTAGACCATGCCAAGGCCTAGCGCCGAGGCATCCCTGGGGCTGGCGATCGCCACCTCGCGGTCGTCGACCAGCATGTCGCCGGAGGTCGGATGGTAAAAACCCATCATGCATTTGACCAGCGTCGACTTGCCGGCGCCGTTCTCGCCGAGCAGCGCGTGGAAGGAGCCGGCCGGCACCTTGACCGAGACATCGTCGAGCGCAGTGAAGGCGCCGAAGCGCATGGTCATGCCGATGGTCTCGACGCCGACGGCCTTCTTGCCGGTGATCCCGCTCATCCTCGGTTCCTCACGGCAGTTGGGCGACGAAGGACGCCGAATTCGACACCGTGCCGAAGACGCCGCCCTGCATCTTGATCATCTTGATGGCGGCCAAATGGTTGCCGTAGTCGGTGGCGCCGCAGCAATCCTCCAGCATCACGCATTCGAAGCCGCGGTCGTTGGCCTCGCGCATGGTGGTGTGGACGCAGACATCGGTGGTGATGCCGGTGAGCACGATATTGTCGATACCGCGCTGGTTGAGGATCAGCTCAAGGTCGGTGGCGCAGAACGAGCCCTTGCCCGGCTTGTCGATGATCGGCTCGCCCTCGGCCGGATAGAGGTCGGGGATGATGTCCCAGCCCGGCTCACCGCGCACCAGGATGCGCCCGCACGGGCCGGGGTCGCCGATGCCGGCATTGATGCGGCGCGAGCGCCAGCGCTTGTTGGCCGGCAGGTCGGCGAGGTCGGGCCGATGGCCCTCGCGTGTGTGAATGATGGTGTAGCCCTTGGCCCGCATTGCCGACAGCACCGACTTGATAGGCTCGATCGGCGCGCGCACCAGCGACAGATCGTAGCCCATATGGTCGACATAGCCGCCCGGCCCGCAGAAATCGGTCTGCATATCGATGATGATCAGCGCCGTGTTGTCGGGACGAAGCTCGCCATTGTAGGGCCATGGATAAGGATCGGCGTCGATATAGCGCTGGGTGACACCGGCTCTGGCGTTCATGGCAAAAACTCCGGTCTCATTTGGTGATCGACAATTCGCCCGGGGCGCCGGCGAGCGAACGGGTCGGCGACGAGGTGGCGATCATGATGATTAGGGTGAGGATGTAGGGCGCGGCGTAGAACAGATAGTAGCCCTGCGTGACGCCGACCGACTGCAGCGCCGGGCCGAGCGCGCCTGCCCCGCCGAACAGAAGTGCGGCGGCAAAGCAGCCAAGCGGATTCCAGCGCGCGAAGATGACCAGCGCCACCGCCATCAGGCCCTGGCCCGACGAGATGCGCTCGGTCCAGCTGCCGGGATAGTAGAGCGACAGATAGGCGCCGCCGATGCCGGCCAGCGCGCCACCGACGCCGGTGGCGAGCAGCCGCACCGTATCTGGGTTGAGGCCCATCGCGCGCGCCGCATCCGAACTGTCGCCGACGACACGCACGATGAGGCCAGCGCGGGTGTTGCGGAACGCCCACCACAGCACGACCGAAAGCACCGCACCGAGGAGGAACAGGACGTTGACGTCGAGCGCCGCCTGCACCTGCTGGATATCGGACCAGCCGCCAAAGGGAATGGCCGGCAAATTGGGCGCCTTTGGTTTGATGAACGGCTTGCCGAAGAAGAAGGCGAGGCCCGAGCCGAACAGCATCAGCGCGATGCCGATGGCGATGTCGTTGACCTTGGGGAATTTGCAGATCCAGCCGTGGAACAGGCCAAAGCAGAGGCCGGCCAAGGCTGCGGCGAGCAGGCCGAGCCAGGGCGAGTTGGTCATCACTGCGACCGCATAGGCGGTCATGGCACCGAACACCAGCGTACCTTCGAGCCCGAGATTGATGCGGCCGGAACGCTCGGTGATCGCTTCGCCGAGCGATACGAAGATGAAGGGCGTCGACACGCGGATGGCGCCGCCGAGGATGGCGAGCGGTACGCCCCAGAGGCCGATCTCGGTCGCATCCATCAGGCAGTCCCCCTCAAGAGATCGGGCCTCTTCCAAAGATCGGGATTGAAGGCCTTGAAGCGGCCGTAGAAGGTTTCGCTGAACAGGATGACGATAAACAGCATGCCCTGCAGCACCAGCACGGTGGCGTCGGGCAGGTCCATGCGGCGCTGGATCAACCCGCCGGAGGCGTCGATGCCGCCGAGCAGGAAGGCGACCGGGATGATGGCCAGCGGGTTGTGACGAGCAAGGAAGGCGACGAGGATGCCGGTATAGCCGTAGCCGGCGGCGAGCGAGGCGTTGGCGCTGCCCTGCACGGCGGCGACCTCCAGCATGCCTGCAAGCCCGGCGAAACCGCCGGCCAGCGCGGTGAAGCCGACGATCAGTGGTCCGACGGCCAGCCCCTGCACCTGTGCGGCCCTGACATTGCCGCCGGCGATGCGGGCGGCAAAGCCCCAGCGGGTCTTTTCAATGAGCACCCAGGAGAGAATGCAGGCGGCGACGCCGACGACCAGCCCCCAATGCACATCCATGCCCGGCATGTTGCCGATGCGGTAGATGTCCGCCAACGGCTGCGTCGAGGGCTTGTTGAGCGAGGCTGGGTCGCGCAGCGGCCCCTCGACCAGCTGATTCATCAGCGCGATGGCGATGTAGGCCATCAGCAGGCTGGAAATGGTCTCGTTGACGGCGCGGTAATGGCGGAGCGCGCCGACGGCACCTATCCAGATGCCGCCGGCGGCCATGCCCGCCACGCCCATGACGAGAATGACGATGAAGGAGGGGATGCCGTCGAGCGCCGTGCCTGCTGCCGCGGCGGCGACGCCGCCGAGCACGATGGCGCCCTCGCCGCCGATAACGACGAGGCCAAGCCGAGCCGGCAGCGCCACGCAGAGCGCCGCCAGCAACAGCGGTGAGGCGCGCGACAGCGAGTTCTGCACCGAGAACCAAGAGCCGAAGCCGCCCCGCCACATGGTTTCATAAAGCAGGATCGGTGACTTGCCGACCAACGCAATGAACAGGCTGAACAGGACCATGCCGACGACCAGCGCCGCCAGCGGAATGACGAATGCTTCCGCCCGCCGCGCCATCCATTCCAGCGCTGCCGGATGACCCCTGGCGCCGAATGTCACCGGCATGCCGGCTTCTGTCACTATCTCCGCCATCGCCCCGTTCCCCTTCGGTCAGGCGGTCGAGCCGACGACCCCGTCGACCAGATAGTCCATGCTTTCGAGTTCGATCGCGTTCTCGGGGAAAGCCTGGCCCGCAGTGGCCACGACGGCGCCCTTGTTGCTGTTGAGTGGACCCTTGATGACGGCGAAGCCGCCCTTCATCATGTCGGCCAGCGTAGCGTCGAACTGTTTGCGCGCCGGCTCGGAGACGGCTGGGCCGAGCGGGCTCATCTTGACGAAGCCGTCGGCAAGGCCGCCGCGCGTAAAGTTGGGCAAAGGCTTGCCGGCGACGAGATCGTCGACGAACATCTTGTAGACATTGGCCCAGTTCCATTCGGCGCCGGTCAGGTATTTCTCGGGTGCCAGCGGGCTCTGGTTGGCGTGGTAGCCGCAGACGTAGGCGCCGCGGCCGGCGGCCGTCTCGACCACGACCTTGGGACTGTCGACATGGCAGGTGACGACATCGACGCCTTGGTCGACCAGCGCGTTGGTGGCCTCCGCCTCCTTGACCGCCAGGGACCATTCGCCGGTGAAGATCACCTGGCAGGTGATGGCCGGGTCGACGGAGCGCGCGCCGAGCAGGAAGGAGTTGATGTTGAGCAGCACCTGCGGGATCGGCTTGGCGGCGACAAAGCCGAGTTTCTTGGTCTTCGTGGTGTGGCCGGCGACGACGCCGTTGAGATACTGACCCATACCGATATAGCCGAAGTAGGAGCCGGCATTCATCGGATGCTTGTCCTTGTTCCACATGCCGCCGCAGTGGCGGAACTGAACGTCGGGAAATTTCGCGCACATGGCCAGCATGTGGGGGTCGAAATAGCCGAACGAGGTCGGGAAGATCAGCGAGGCGCCGTCGAGATTGATCATCGATTCCATCGTCTTTTGGACATCGACCGTCTCCGGTACGTTCTCCTCCTCGACGACGGTGATGCCCTCGATGCCTTTCAGCGCCGCTGCCCCCTCGGCATGCGCCTGGTTGTAGCCGTAATCATCCTTCGGGCCGACATAGACGAAGCCGACCGTGGCGCTCGCGGCTAACGCCTTGCTGATGGGAAAGGATGCCGATGCGAGCCCAAGTGCGGCTCCGGCGGCGGAGGTCTTGAGCAACTCGCGGCGGTTAAGCGTGAATTTCGCGGTCATAGTGAATGCTCCCCTGTAAGACCCTTTTCCGGGTCGGTTAACATGCCTTCGAGAAAGTGCATGCAATCGCCGTGCCAATTCTGAAGACGAAATTTATCTAATAAAATCAGCATATACATGAAACATGCCTGCTCACGTCAAAGGCAATTGCATGCACTTTTTGCCTCGAAAGTAGCCAGTTTGACAGGCAGATTAAAATAAAGGCATAAGCAGGGGATATCGATTCGACGGGCCGCTGAGCTGCCCAACGAGAAGACCAAACGGAGGAAACTTGTCGGGGAAGCGCAGCTTGATCAGGTCGGGCACGACTGTGGATCAGATGGTGAGGGCGATCGGTGACCGGATCGTCACCGGCTTCTTGCGCCCCGGCGAAAAGCTAGACGAGACCTCCCTCGCAGCTCGCTTCGACGTATCACGCACCCCGGTGCGAGAGGCGCTCGGCCAGCTGAGCGCCATGGGTCTGGTCGAAAGGCGGCCAAACCGCGGCGCCATCGTCGCCGTGGTGACGCAGGAGCATCTCGCCTCGATGTTCGAGAGCATGGCCGAGCTGGAAGCGATCTGCGCGCGCTTCTCGGCCGAGCGCATGACCAGCAGCGAGCGCCGCGCGCTCGAGGTCGAGCACCAGGCCTCGGCGCGGATGGTGCGTCTGGGCGCCGAGGAGGACTACGAGTACTTCAACACGGAGTTCCACAGCAGGCTTTATCGCGGCGCCCACAACGCACATATCTACGAAATGACCGTGATGACGCGCAGTCGGCTGGCGCCGTTCCGCCGAGCCCAGTTCATGCTGCCAGGCCGGCTCGCCAAATCCTGGCAGGAGCACGATGCCATCGTCACCGCGATCATGCGCGGTGACGGCGGCGCCGCCGGCAAGGCAGCGCGGGACCACGTTTCCATCGTCAGCGAGGCGAGCGCCGTCTTTGCCGTCGGCGACCAGCCGAAAACCGCAAGCACGGCGCCGGTTACCCGCCGACTGAGAACCACCTGATTGCAGCACCGGTACATAGCGCCGAAGATGGATTTGGCGCGACGAAGGCATAGCGGTCGCTAGGTTTGACCCGCCAGTAACTAGGGTTCCTCGACCGCACAGCCGGCGTGGAACACACGCATCACCTCGCGACCGGCCGCCAGTGCCAGCCGCTCGAAGATTTCGAGCATCAGCCTGTCGTCAGATGCCGCCGCCGCTGTCGTATTGATCTTCGGCAATGTCGCGCTCGTTCAGCCAGTGTTCCAGGGCGTCTACCATCTCCTCGGCCG
>NZ_JAMYQF010000084.1:0-21759 GCF_040320745.1 Mesorhizobium sp. M0621
GATCGTTCATGGTGGGTGTGGTCTCCGGGAAATGGTTCGGATCGGCTTAAGCAACCAAATCCTACGTCATTTCAACGGCTTGCGCCACATCCACCAACCCCCATGAATTTTTCAGGCTAGCAGAGAGGGTGCTTGCGGTGCACTCACTGAACGAGATCGCAAATGGACGCGCGTAACCACCAGAACTGGCGACACCCATGGTGGTCCGCTGGACCCGCAGGAGGAACCACAAGGTGTGAGCGGGCAGAGCGCAAGCGAGTGCCTACTTCGATCTTTCTAGAAGCGCGCCGGCAGCCTGGGCGGGGGGCTTGGGGGTCAGACTGCCGGCGCACGCCACTCACGAAGAGCGGCCCCTTTTCGTGGTTCGAACGCCCATAGTCAACCCGGAAACGTCAGGATGCCCGCCATGTTGTTTTCAGAGCGGCGCGACCCGGCCATGTTGGGTGATTCAGCCTAGGAGTAGCCACTCTCGTAGGCCGAGTTGATGCTCAAGCCAGCATCGCCTTGCCGACTAGGAAGAGTTCGCGTTACAACCCTTCGTCGCGAGCCGATGCCGTCGTGCACGTTTCGTAGCACTCCGGGCGGCGCCTTGCTGTTCGGCGAGCCCATGTGAAGTTCCTGCATCGGAAAGTTGACGAGATTCTCTTGGCGGTACTGCGCCAGAGGCATTCCAACCGAATCAAGCGTCGACAATCAGCCGCAAGCTTCACACCACAAGAGCGGTAGTCCACCCATTGCAGATTATCCGAGTGATCAGGCGGCGTCCGAAATGTGCGACTCTGCCTCAAGGATTCCCACAGGTATGGAAAGCGATCTCGCTATCCGATCCCGATATCCCTTGTTGTACCTCAGACCTCGCTCGATGTTTTGGATTTCCTCAGCGGCAAGCCCGCTCGCGACCGCCAGGTCCTCGATCGAATACCCAAGGTGCTCACGATAAGCGCGGACGATGTGGGTCCCCTGCGACATAGCCGTCAAGACTGGTTCGGGAATGCGCGAATCGTTCATAAACATCTCCAAGAACATGGGAGCTCCCTCGGGAGATACCTCCCCGCGGCCCACACCCAGCAAATCAAAAAGGACGTCCATTCGGCCGGACCGGCCTCATCCATGGAATGGGCCGCCTGAATTGGGAGCCGGGTCGGAATATGGCGGCTCACCCCCTTCTGATCAAGTTCCAGGGCCCCTCCTGAGATGGCCTGATCAGCTGTAGCGCATCCGACCTGCGATTCCTTCGCGAATAATTCTCGCCGATGGCTTTCTTGAACACCAACTCGAACTCCCGGGACGGACACTGGTTCCTTCGGCCAATCTCCACCGGCGAAGCAGCGAAAGACCCGCTCGTGAAGCCGCCGGCTTTGTGCTGACGTCGGCTCTAGCAAGCTCGATCGCCCTGTGCCCCGATCAACCGGCCGAAAAAGGGACGGCGATTATCATGATGCTGCTACCGAGTTTCCCAAATTGCAGCAAACGCTGGTCATCTGGTTTTCATCCGGGCTTGGAATCCAGACAAGGGGTAGCGCTTTCCACCGACGAGCATCGCCACCTGTACAGTTCACAATCATTCGACCGTGACCGATTTTGCGAGATTGCGCGGCTGGTCTACATCTGTCCCCATGAAGAGCGCCGTGTGGTAGGCAAGAAGCTGTATCGGCAGCGAGAAGATCATTGGCGCGATAATCTCGTCGACAACCGGCAGCACGAGCGTGTGCATGGTGTCGAGTTTCGATGCGGCTGCCCCATTTTCATCGGTGATGAGGATAATCCGCCCTCCACGGGCAGCCACTTCCTGCATGTTGGAGACGGTCTTGTCGAAAAAGCGGTCATGGGGCGCGATGACGATCACCGGCATGTTCTCGTCTATCAATGCGATCGGCCCGTGCTTCAATTCACCCGCTGCATAGCCCTCGGCATGGATGTAGGAAGTCTCCTTGAGCTTCAGCGCACCTTCCATCGCTAGCGGGAAACTGGTGCCACGGCCGAGATACAGGACGTCACGACACTTTGACAGTTCGCGCGACAAGAACTCGATCTCCGGCTGGATCCTGTTGAGTACCTGGCCCATGACGCGCGGCAATTCGGCGAGGCTCCTTACGAGCGCCTGCAGCTCGTCTTCGGGGACGGTCCCGCGGGCTCTGGCGGCGCCGATGGCGAGTGCGGCTAATACGGCAAGCTGGCAGGTAAAAGCCTTGGTAGAGGCGACGCCTATCTCAGGTCCGGCAAGGATCGGGAAGACCGTATCGGCCTCCCGAGCGATGGTCGATTCGCAGGCATTGACGATAGCGCCAATTTTCAGCCCACGCTCCTTGCAGTACCTCAACGACGCAAGCGTATCGGCGGTTTCGCCGGACTGCGAAATGAAAAGAGCCGCCGATTGCGGCGGCAACGGGATGTCGCGGTAACGGAATTCGGACGCAACGTCGATTTCAACCGTCAGGCGCGCATAGCGCTCGAACCAGTATTTTCCGATCAGTCCGGCGAGATAGGCGGTCCCGCAGGCAGAGATCGCCAAGCTCGGAACCTTGGCGAAATCGATGCCAGGAACCATGTCGCGATTCTCTAGGATGTTGGTGTAATGACGGAGAGTATGGGCGATAACCTCGGGCTGCTCGTAAATCTCCTTCTCCATGAAGTGGCGATGGCTGCCCTTGTTGGCCAGATCGGCCGCGGCCGTGGAGATATGGCGCGGACGCTCGACGGGATGGCCGTCGATATCGAAGATATGGGCGCCCGAATTGCCGACAACGGCCCAGTCGCCGTCTATGAGATAGGTAATTTCGTTGGTGAAGGGAGCAAGCGCGATCGCGTCGGAGCCCAGGAACATCTCACCGTCGCCGTGACCGATCGCCAGCGGTGGTCCGTTGCGCGCCGCCGTGATGGTCGACGGTTCATCTTCGAAGAGCACGGCAAGCGCATAAGCGCCCCTGACGCGTTTCAGCATGGCACGCGTCGCTTCTTGCGGCCTCATGCCCTCCCGTCGGTATCTTGCCAAGAGATGCGCGACGACCTCCGTGTCGGTGTCGGTCTGGAACTCGGCGCCCACCGCCGCCAATTCGTCCTTCAGCTCGGTGAAATTCTCGATGATGCCGTTGTGGACGACGGCGACACCGTCGGTAAAGTGCGGGTGCGCATTGCGTTCCGTCGAGGCCCCGTGGGTTGCCCAACGCGTGTGGCCGATGCCGATATTGCCGCTCAGCGGCTCTTCCTTCAGTCTCCTCTCGAGATTGACGAGCTTGCCCTCGGCGCGCCGGCGATGCAAGGCGCCCTCGATGATCGTCGCAACGCCGGCGGAATCATAGCCGCGATATTCCAAACCCTTCAACGCGCCGACCAACCTATCCGACACCGGCTGTTGCCCAACGATGCCAACAATCCCGCACATGTTCGTCTCCGCATTCTTTCGGGCAGCTTCAGAGGCGAGACGGATACCCACCGGCCGCTTTATGACGGACCTTGTAGTAGTATGCCGTAATATTGGTAAAATTGATTGTAGTGATAACTACCATCCACCCCATGGATAAGGCCGCGTCTGTGGGCCCTGACCTAACTTCTATTCGTGCCTGACGCTCTTATGACGATCGCAAACTCACACACGCGGCAGGATCACGCGGTGAACGGTGAAGCCTCAGAGAGGCCAGCAGGCCTGGACAGCGGACGTACGACGCCGTGCCCCGCCGATTTGGCAGCCGATGTTGAGCAAGACGTCATCCCACAAGGTGACATCCTCGGCCCTTCGGCGGTCTCGCTTCGCCTCGTCAAGGGCGCACGGCGAAACTGGATCGTGGGGCCCAACGCCAACGACCGCGTTGCACTACAACGTCTGGTGAGGGCGAAGGCGACTGGAACCGGGGTCGCCTCGGGACGCTATTCGGACAGGAGAAGGCCTACCGCATCATTGCCATTCTTGACCGCGAGCGCGCACGTTTGCAGACACGAGCGGAATCGTCACGCGCAACTCCGAGGCGGCAGCCCGCGCGGCGGCCATGTAGGACATCGCGCCAGCAAAAGCCGGCCCTGGCATTTTCCGCTCGGCACTCAATCTTCGATTTAGCGTACTCAGCAGATGCGGGGGACAGGATTATCGGTGTCGCAAAGTGCGCATCTCAGCGTACATCAAACTCGGAGCTGGCGCGTCTGCTTGCGTCCATCGATCCGGCCATGGGTCTCGCGAAATGTGCAACTCATCCAAGCCGCATTACGCAGGGGGGATAAGCCATCTAACCTCGATTCAAACAGGCACTCATGCGCTGGCTGAAGTAATGACGAGACTCATTGCACCAGCCCAGTTCATGTGCAGACAACCGCTTTGGGCGCCGAACAGATCGATTGGCGGCATAGCCTTATCTTGCCTCACAAGACTTGCGGTCCGGGAAGGCCGTTTCGGGACTTTTCGAATCAGCGGATCACAGGCTCGCCATGGAAGCGGCGGCGCGATGGAGGAGAAACGCCGAAGCCAACTTCCATCATCAGCCGTGGCCTGTGCGCCGGCACGGTGCCCATATGGAACCCGAACGGATCCTCGACGAAACCGAAACCGGCCTCGCCGGTCAGCGTGACCGGGCTCTGCTTGCCGTACACGTCCAGAATCTCTTGCGCGGGATGGCCGGCGACAAGCGTAAGTTGGTGCTTGAGGGCGCGGCGATCATGGCTGCCGCGGACATAGACATGCGGGCCGGTCCCCTCGTCGACGGGCACCAGATAGAAAAAGAACTTCAGCATCCGCCAGTCGTCCAGGTCGAAGTGGTATTTGCCGAGCGAAGCCAGGTTCTTGTCGGCGTCGGAGGCCTGGCCGGTCGGGAAGCTCCACCAGACGCGCGTTGTGATCAGCGTCGCCTGGCCGCCCGAGATAGGGCGCGGCAATATCCATGAGCAGCGGATCGTTTTGGATGGCAACGGCCGAGTTACAGCCCAGAATGCGCTCGAAATAATGGCCGCTGAGCAACGGACGGCCAAATCGCGCCTCAGCCTCCGCATGCTCCGCCGGCATGAATTCGAGTCGGCGATCGAAATTGCCGAAACAAGGTGTGCACCTGGCGAATGCGGCTACATCTTCAGGCACCATTGTTGGCAGGACGAGGCCGGGAAAAAGCCCATCGATCCGCAGCGCGTCGACAACGTCCTGGCAATTGACACCGGCAAACATCGTGTCCTGGGCTCTTTGCGACCTTCGGACCGGCTTTGCACCACGCCAGTGCATTCTCCGTGCCGGCATGGTGCGCGCCAAAACATGAACATGGGCAGCCACGCCGGGTTCTCGCGAATATCCGACAGGTAGGTCGGAATGCGTACGGCTACGACGCAGCATGCTGCCGTTTCGGGCGATTGTCTCAAGGCTTGCAGCGCCGGCTTTGTCGGGGTTCCTAACGGTCATCGGGATCCTCAGGGCATGAATGCACTTATCGACGAAGGTTGGGTCCCAGTGCTTCGCCGAAACCCGATTCGCCGCGGAAGAACTAGGCGCTCGCCACGTTTTGTGCAACGCACAATTGCAGTGAGAAATGGAGGTTGCGCGTTCGAATAAGACAGACAAGCACAACCACCCGAATTACCTCAGGAACTGTCTGTAGCCGCCGCCCATCAGGTAGCGGCCACGTTGGATGGCGCGACGTACCTGATCGCGAAGATGGCCACCTGGATGACGCCAATCTTCTTCGACACGGCGTCTCCCGAACAAGGCAATGGCGACCTCTTGATGAGATGCTCCTGCAAGCGAGCCATCCAAAGCCTGGAGTACCATACGCAGACGCGCTCCGCGGTGTTCCGGCGGAAAGCAAGCAGCTGACAGGCGGCCGCAACCATTGACGTGGTTCAGGAACTGAAGGGCAGCGACATGGAACTTGAGGTGCTGCGGCTGAACAATTGCGTCGACATATAGCCGCAACGGGCCGAGGACGGACGCACCGGAAACGGCGATCTGCAGACTCCGGCAGTTCTCCCTCAGCAGCACGTGCTGCACGCCCGCAGCTGTCAGCAGGATGTCCTTGCAGCATGAGAGCGAAGTAAGGTGAAGCGGTTCAAAATCGTGGTCGAGCCCAAGCGGCTCCGCGGCCGCTCGTAGAATACAGGCGCAATCGCGCGGATCCCAAAAGACCCTTGCCGATGTAGCGTCCGAAAGTGGCGCGTCGGCGAAAAAGAAGGCTCCATTGTCTTGGGAAAGCTGATCCTGTCGTCAACTCGATTATCTGCATGTCGCCTTGGGGTCCGACAATGCAGGCGGACGGTGCCATTTTGGCGTGGTCGCGCTGGAATTGTGGATTGCGCCGAAGAAACTCCCAGGCCCAGCCAGTGCGTGGCAATCGTCTGGCATAGTGGTAAGCGTCGTGGCGACGCCAGTCCGGCCAGCATTCAAGGCCGACCGTCGCTTCCTTGGGCAGACCAGCATCCTTCATGGCTCAGGTGTCCACAATGGCGCTATGCCGACGGGCCTAGAACCGGTTGCCACAGTACCGGTCCAATCAGACGTCCCCTGCTGCGGATGCGCAAAAGGCTCGCGTGGGAAATCTCGAGAAACCCAGCCACCGCCTCCGTTTTGCCGACGCACTTGGGTTCTCCGATGCGCGACAATGGCCACGTAGCCAGGCGGAGGATCCGCTCCATGCGCGTATCCGTCACCGTTACGATCCGGGTCAGATTTTTGGCCAAGCCGAACTCGATCATGCCCGCGAAGAGCTCGTAGGTCGCCTGGGCCAGCCCGCCCGCGGCCTTGGGCGCCGACGGAGGAAGATCGAGCGCGAAACGACTGCTCTCCCATATGTCGGTGGTCGAGGGCACGACGTCAGCACCCAGCAGCACCGGGAACGTGTCGCGCAACATTGTGGGTCCGGTGCTGGGCAGAAGACGCACGCAACCGCGAATTCGCCAGTCGGATCCTTTGAGGAGCAGATAGACAGGCTTGAGAGCATCAAACGGATCGGATTCCATCTGGTCTTCGGTATCAACTTCCCAATCGAGCCTTTCCTTGAATACCCGAAACCTGAGCCCGTGCATCTCTTTGAGTTCGCCTGCAAACTCGTTGTAAAAGTCTGGTGTTATCAGTTGCATCATGGTCGCCTCCATGTGGGATGTGTTCCCGCCATCGAAGGGCAAAGCTGACAGCGATGCAGCCTGTAGAGGTTTACAGGTATCGTGGCTGAAGAATCAGGATCTCGTCTGGCCGGAGGCAGCCATGCGTGCAACGGCCTGGTTGATCGTTCGAACGCCAAACTTTGCCTTGGCGTTTTCCAAGTGAAAAGTCACGGTGCGCTTTGAGACGCCGAGAAGCTGGCTAGTATCCCAAGCCGACTTGCCGCGCGCTGCCCATTTCAGGCACTCGAACTCCCGCGGGGTGAGCGTTACACCATCCACCACGCGATCATCGGCGAGCCTGCGCCGGACATGGATATGAAAGTTGATGGCCACCAGCTGCAATGCTTTTTCGTAACGTGCCAGTGACCGCAACAGAAGCGGACGGGACTCGTCGGAAGCAAAGGTCAGGGCAGCAAACCGGCCGAGATGATCATGCATGGACATCGTCAGGCCGCCGCAGATGCCAAACTCAGCCGCACTCTCCAGAATTTGTTGCTGCGAATTCGGCAGACAGTGTCGAGCGCGGTCCACACCCCAATCGAATGTATCCCAGCCTTGCAGCCCGCGCAGGATGACCGGATCAAGACTGTGGTACCGCTGTTGCAGATAACGTGATGTCCAGGATGAAGGATAGTTTGAAATCAATTGGGGGGCGTCGCCGGAGGCCGACGGGTAAGTGAAATAGGCGAATAGCGGGAAGTCGAAGCCGGCTGCAGCGGAGGCCATTGCCTCACAGAGATCGGCAGCATCAACACTTGCAGACAGTTGCTCGACGAAGTTCTCAAACACGCGATGCATTTGCCCTGTGCGTAACCTCCGTTCGCTCAATGCCAGGCAGAGACCTTGTTTTAAACGATCCCGGACGGATACAGCGCGTGCCGAGAACGTGGCTAATCTGTTGAACCAATCCGAAATAGTCTGACGTTGTCTATGAGACGTGTGCCGCCGAGCCAGGCCGCCGCAAGCAACCGTGCCGGTCGATCAAGGCTTGTCATCGGGTGCAGATCTGCCTCTTCGCGAAGTTCCAGGTATTCGACCTCGCGATAGCCTGCAGCCAGAATTGCTGCGCGAGATTCTGCAAGCGTTGGCAGGACGGGTGAGCCGCGCCCAAGCCGCTCAGCCGTCTTGAGCAGGACCGATGATAGCTTGGGAGCAACAGCGCGTTGCGCTGGCGAGAGCCGCACATTGCGCGATGATAGCGCAAGACCGTCGGCTTCACGGACTGTCGGACAGGCAACAATGGTGATTGGAATATCCAGATCCCGGGCCATGCGCCTGACCAGGTGAATTTGCTGAAAGTCCTTTTCGCCAAAGAAGCCGAAGTCAGCGCTGGTCTGCAGGAAGAGCTTGGCGACGACGGTCGCCACGCCATCGAAATGTCCCGGCCGGAAGGCACCGCACAGGCCCTCGCTGACACCGGACACCGAAACGGTGGTGGCGAAGCCCGCCGGATACATCTCCTCTGCATCTGGCGCATAAAGCAGGTGCGCGCCAACCGGTGCCAGCTTGGCGGCATCCTCGTCCTCGGTGCGCGGATACGCGGCAAGATCGGCCTGGCTATTGAATTGCTTCGGGTTGACGAAGAGCGTCACGATCACACGGTCTGCTTTCTTGAGTGCAGCGCGCACCAGGCTGAGATGGCCCTCATGCAGGACGCCCATCGTTGGCACCACGGCAATCCTCACGCCCTCGCGGCGCCATGCGGCGACGATTTCGCGAAGCTGGTCAACGCTCCTGACGATCGGCACGCTCACGCTGCTTCTCCGCTCTTGGTGGCGTCCGTGTCGGCGGGCTTGGGCGCATCGGCAAACACGTGCTTGGCGGCCGGAAACTGGCGCTCCTTCACCTCGTGCGCATAGGAAGCGATTGCAGCCGCAGCCGCCTCCCCCAGTTCAGCATAGCGCTTGACGAACTTGGGTCGGAAGTCGCCGAAGAGGCCCAGCATGTCGTTGACGACGAGAAGCTGGCCGTCACAGGCTGCCGAGGCACCGATGCCAATGGTCGGGGCCGCCACCTCCCCGGTGATCCGGCGGGCGAGCGCTTCAGGAACCTTTTCCAGGACGACCGCAAAGGCGCCCGCTTCGCTCACCGCAATTGCGTCGCGCCTGATGCGCTCGGCATCCCCGCCCCTGCCCTGCACGCGGTAGCCACCGATGGCGTTGATGGCCTGCGGCGTCAAGCCGACATGAGCCATGACGGGCACGCCGCGTGCGGCGAGGAAGCCGATCGTCTCTGCCATCGTTTCGCCGCCTTCGAGCTTGACGGCAGTGCAGCCGGTCTCCGACATGACGCGCGCAGCATTTCGGAAAGCCTGCTCTGGGCTTTCCTCGTAGGAACCGAACGGCAGGTCGACCACCATCAGCGCCTGCTTGATGCCACGGCGCACCGCCTGGCCGTGCGTGATCATCATCTCCAGCGTGACACCGAGCGTCGAGGGCAGGCCGTGGAGAACCATGCCGACGCTGTCGCCGACGAGCACCACATCACAATGGGGATCGACAAGCCGGGCGACTGGGGTGGTGTAGGCGGTAAGGCAGACGAGCGGCGTCCCACCTTTGCGCGAACGAATATCCGGCGGTGTGATCGCCTTGGTATCACCAAACGCGCTCAATGGATCCTCCTTCCCCTACGTTACCGCGGGTGTCGCCTTTCGCACATTTTTGTGCAGGTGCGAAGAGCTAAAAAATGGCCGTGCAGCTGTGGGGTGTTGACGTGCCGACAGGCGCGCTTACACTAAATCGATTAAGGTGCCCCCCGAGCTGGCAGACCAATTCGCGAACATGGACGATCAGGCAATACGACTCAGGAAAGACAGAGCCGCCGTGAATGCCGACGACGTCAAAGTGGACCTGATCGCCTTTGTGGTCGCCGTAAACGACAGTGAACCCTGTGTGCTCACCATCGGCCAGGCGGACACCTTGCCCTCCGGTCCCTTTGCGCTTGAGCACCGATCGCTGCAATCCGGCTTGAGGGGGTGGGTCGAGCAGCAGACCGGCCATCGGCTGGGGTACATTGAGCAACTCTACACGTTCGCTGATCGGGATCGCATCGGCGCCGAGCGCCAGCAGCGCGTCATCTCCATCAGCTATCTTGCATTGACCCGCAAGGAACAGGCAGCGGGCCCGCCCAAGTGCGGATGGCAGAGTTGGTATGAATATTTTCCATGGGAGGACCATCGCTCCGGCACGCCTCCGGTCGTGCTGGATGTTCTGCGACCACGCCTGATTGAATGGGCAAACGGCGTCCGCGATGCGGCCACGCGACGTGAACGCTGGCAGCGGGCGACGATAGCCTTTGGCTTCGACGACCGCCTTTGGAACGAGGAACTCACGCTGCAACGCTATGAGTTAGTTTACGAAGCAGGCTTGGTCCAAGAGGCCGTAAGAGGGCGGGACGGGGCGCCCCCTCCGCTGGTGCCCAGCAAGTCCATGGTCGCCGATCATCGCCGCATCGTGGCGACCGGCATTGCGCGGCTGCGCTCCAAGATCAAATACCGGCCGGTCGTCTTTGAGCTGATGCCGACGGTCTTCACGCTTTTGCAGCTGCAGCGAACCGTCGAGGCGCTCGCCGGCAGGCTCATCCACAAGCCGAACTTTCGCCGACTGATCGAACAGCAGGAACTGGTCGAGGAGACCGGAGAGGCCACCACTGAGACCGGCGGCCGGCCAGCGAAGCTTTTCCGTTTCCGCCACGCCGTTCTCGACGATAGGCTCATCTCCGGGACAAAATTGCCGCTGGCGCGGGGTTGACATCCCTTATACTCACAGCAAGTATATGCTGGTTATTTTCAATTAGAGTATAAGCGGGAGGGGGTCGATGAGCGCCATGCTGCCTACGGCCGCGTTGCTCTACGAGCACGTCCGACGAGTGATCCCGCCGATCGAATGGCCGGCTTTCGCCGAGGATATCGAGGCGATCCTTGCTCTGAAGCGCGAGCGCAACGCCATCATCCTGGCGCACAACTATCAGACGCCCGAGATCTTCCATTGCGTGGCCGACATCGTCGGCGACAGCTTGGCACTAGCCCGCACGGCTGCGACGATCGAGGCGCAAGTCATCGTGCTGGCCGGCGTCCATTTCATGGCCGAAACGGCCAAGCTCCTTAATCCGGACAAGACCGTGCTCATTCCGGATCTCAGCGCCGGTTGCTCGTTGGCGGAATCAATCACGGCAGAAGACGTGCGCTTGATGCGCCAGCGTTATCCCGGCGTTCCGATCATCACTTATGTAAACACGTCGGCCGAAGTGAAAGCCGAGTCGGATATCTGCTGTACATCCGGCAACGCCAAGGCGGTCGTCGAATCCCTTGGGGTTCTCCGGGTGATCATGCTGCCGGACGAATATCTGGCCCAGAATATCGCCGCCCAGACCGATGTGCAGATCATCGCCTGGAAAGGGCATTGCGAGGTGCATGAGCGCTTTACACCGGCCGACATCCGCGAGTTGCGCGAAAGCCATCCCGGCGTGGTCGTGCTCGCCCATCCCGAATGCCCGCCCGGCGTCGTGGCTGAAGCAGATTTTTCCGGCTCGACGGCTGCCATGTCCGACTATGTCGAAAGGCAAAGGCCGCCACGTGTCGTGCTGATGACGGAATGCTCGATGAGCGACAACGTCGCGTTAGCGCACCCAGAGGTCGAGTTCATCCGGCCCTGCAATTTGTGCCCGCACATGAAGCGGATCACGCTTGCCAACATCCGCACGGCGCTCGAGCAGAACCACCATGTCGTAACCATCGAACCCGGGATCGCCGGGCGCGCGCGGCTTGCGGTCGAACGGATGCTGGCAGTTTGAGCGCCGACCTCCGCAGCTTCTTCGGGCGGCCGATCATCATCGGCGGCGGCATCGCCGGACTGATGACCGCGCTTCAACTGTCGCCGGAGCCGGTGCTTCTTCTGTCAAGGTCGCTGCTGGGAGCTGACAATTCGAGCACCTGGGCACAGGGGGGTCTGGCTGCAAGTTTCGGCGAAGACGACGATCCGGCAATGCACCTGGCCGATACGCTTGCCGCCGGGGATGGTCTCTGCGACAGAGACGTGGCGAGCCGCATCCTCCAAGCCGCGCCCAAGGCGATAGAGGGGCTTGCGGGCTTTGGGGTTCCCTTTGACCGCACGCCGAAAGGATCACTGTGCCTCGGATTGGAGGCCGCACACAGCCGACGTCGCATCGTTCATGCGCATGGGGACGGCACCGGGCGTGAGATCATGCGTGCCCTGATCGCGGCTGTGCGTTCCACTCCGTCGATAGTTGTCGTGGAGGGCGTGGAAGCACGCCGGCTGGCCGTGCGAGAGAATGCGATCCGAGGCGTCTGGGCGAGCTGTTCGATCGGACCTTTCTTCTTCGGCTCACGGCGGGTCGTCCTCGCCACCGGTGGCATCGGGGGACTGTTTCTCGACACCACGAACCCTTGGGGCAGTTGCGGACAAGGCCTTGCACTTGCGGCCCGCGCTGGAGCTGTCCTAGCCGACCTCGAATTCATCCAGTTCCACCCGACCGCGCTTGACGGCCCAGAACGCCCTATGGCGCTGGTCAGCGAGGCTGTCCGAGGCGAAGGTGCTGCCCTGATCGATGAAACCGGCCAGGCTTTTCTTCAAAGCGTGCCAGGGGCGGAACTTGCGCCTCGCGATGTCTTGGCCCGCGCCGTTTGGAACCATCTTGCGAACGGCCACCGTGTTTTTCTCGACGCCCGACAACGGCCTGGCCCGGCATTCGCTCGACATTTCCCGACAATCGCATCATCCTGTCGTGGAGCGGGCATCAATCCCGCGCGCGATCTCATCCCCATTCGTCCGGCCCAACACTACCATATGGGTGGCGTTGCCGTGGACAGCTTTGGCAGGACCTCCGTCGAGGGGCTGTGGGCCTGCGGCGAAGTCGCTTCGACAGGACTGCATGGCGCCAACAGGCTCGCCAGCAATTCCTTGACCGAGGCAATCGTGTGCGCCCGCTGGGTCGCTGAAAGTGTCGCCGGAACGCCTGCTCGCAGAACAAGACCTGCGTTTGCGAATGTTTACCCACCGCCCGCTCCGATACCCGTGCGTGTTTTCCTGTCGCGCGCACTCGGCATCGTCCGGGATGGTGAAGGTTTGAAAGCCGCCGCACGTGCCTTATTGCCGCTCGCCGAAAGCAAGGACGCGGCCTCGGATCCGGCGGCTGTCGGGCTAATGATCGCGGTTGCCGCCTTGTTGCGCGAAGAAAGCCGCGGCGCTCATTACCGGACAGATTTTCCTTATCATGCGACTGCCGCCCGACGGTCCGAAATCACGCTCGAAGCCGCCTTGGCCGCTGCGCGCGAACTCGGACACTCGCCAAACTTGGAAGGGGCAAAGTGATGAGGCTCTCACCGCTTCCCACGGTCATGCTTGAGCCGCTTGTACGGGCATCGCTTCTTGAAGACCTTGGCAGAGCCGGCGACTTGACCACGGATGCCATCGTCCCGAAGGAATACCAAGCGGGAACCGTGTTGGTGGCGCGACAGTCCGGAGTTGTCGCCGGCCTCGATCCGGCGATGCTCGCTTTCCACTTGATTGATCCTGATGTCGAAATCTCGGTGGAGCGGGCAGACGGCTGCAATGTCGGGGATGGAGAGATCATTGCATCAGTGGTTGGCCCGGCCCGGGCCATTCTCACAGCCGAAAGGACGGCACTCAATTTTTTGTGCCATCTGAGCGGCATCGCCACAGCAACGGCATCGATCGTCGCTGCGGTTCGTGGATATGGCGCGAAGATCGTCTGCACACGCAAGACGACGCCTGGATTGCGGGCAGTCGAAAAATATGCCGTGCGCGCAGGTGGCGGGTCCAATCACCGCTTCGGCCTGGACGATGCAATTTTGATCAAGGACAACCACATCGCCATCGCAGGCGGCGTCCGCCCAGCGCTCGAGCGAGCACGAAGAGCGGCCGGTCATCTCGTCAAGATCGAAGTCGAGGTCGATACTCTGGCCCAGTTGGAGGAGGTACTTGGCTTCGCTCCCGATGCGGTTCTGCTCGACAACATGTCCCTCGCCGATCTTCGCCGCGCCGTCGCAATCGTCGGTGGCCGCGCTATCACCGAGGCTTCTGGCGGGATCACGTCCCATACAGCGCGAGCGGTTGCCGCGACCGGCGTTGATCTGATTTCGGTCGGCCGACTCATCCACAGCGCGCCGATCCTGGATATCGGCCTCGACCATCGGGGCTCATGATTGTCTGAGTAACGAACAGGATTTGGTCAACTGTCCTCTCCGATCGTCGACAGTCAGATAGCAAAGACCCCGCAAGACAGACCGGAGGAACAGCATGGACATGCAAACGGCAAGTTCAACGCAGACATCGCCACAGGCTCAATCCCCTGACACTGGAGCGTGGACCCTGGAAAAGGCTCAGGCACTTTACCATGCCCCCTTCAACAATCTCCTCTTCCTGGCGCAGACCGTGCACCGCCAGAATTTCGATCCAAACAAGGTCCAGCTCAGCCGGCTGCTCAGCATCAAGACGGGCGGATGCCCGGAGGATTGCGGCTATTGCAGCCAGTCGGCGCATCACGAGACCGGCCTGAAGGCGTCGAAGCTGATGGAGGTCAGGCGCGTCGTCGCCGAGGCGAAGAAAGCGCGTGACGCCGGCGCCACGCGTTATTGCATGGGAGCCGCCTGGCGGAACCCCAAAGCGCGCGACATGGATGCGATGGTGGCGATGGTCGAGGGCGTCAAGGCGCTGGGCATGGAGACCTGCATGACGCTGGGCATGCTCGATCTTGAGCAAGCCGCTCGTCTGAAGCAGGCGGGTCTCGACTATTACAACCACAACATCGATACGTCGGAACGCTACTACAGCGAGGTCATCAGCACGCGGAGTTTCGCCGAGCGGCTCGAGACACTCGAGCACGTTCGCCAATCTGGCATCAAGGTCTGCTGCGGCGGCATTATCGGCATGGGCGAGGAGCCGGTGGACCGGATCGACATGTTGGTGACGCTGGCCAATCTGCCGGAACATCCGCAAAGCGTTCCGATCAACATGCTGATTCCGATCGCCGGCACGCCGCTTGCCGATGCCAAGCCCATTGAGCCGATCGAATTCGTGCGCGTGATCGCGCTGGCGCGCATCATGATGCCGAAATCGCATATCCGTCTCTCCGCCGGCCGTATGGCCATGACCGACGAGATGCAGGCGCTGTGCTTTTTTGCCGGCGCCAACTCGATTTTCGTCGGCGACACGCTGCTGACGGCGGACAATCCCGGTGAGGACAAGGATACCCTGCTGTTCCGGCGCCTTGGCATCGAGCCGATGGAACTCGAAGCGCAATGAACGGGGCGCCGCTTGCCAGTTATGATGCGACCTTGAAGAGGCTGGCGCGCAAGGACCGGCTGCGGACGCTTTCGCCCCGCGCCGGGCTGGACTTCTCGTCGAACGACTATCTCGGGCTGGCCTCGTCCAGGAGACTTGGCGATGCTGTTGTGGCGGCGATTGCGCGGGGCACGCCGGTTGGCGCCACCGGGTCGCGGCTGTTGCGCGGCAATGCACCGGAACACGAGCAGCTCGAGGCAGACGCGGCGGCATTCTTTGGAGCCGACCGCGCGCTGTTCTTCGGCAGCGGCTACATCGCCAACTTCGCTCTGCTGAGTGCCCTGCCGCAGAAAGGCGATCTTTTGGTTCTCGATGAGCTCGCCCATGCCAGCATGCATGAGGGTGCGCAGGCCGGGCGCGCACAGTTCGTGCTGGCTGCGCACAACGATGCCACCGCTGTTGAGGATGCGATCACACGTTGGCGCGCCGCAGGCGGCATGGGATGCGTCTGGATCGCGGTGGAAAGCCTTTACAGCATGGATGGCGACTGCGCGCCTTTGGAGAGCCTGGTCGCGCTTGCCGATCGGCACGGCGCATTCATCGTCATTGACGAGGCGCATTCGACCGGCGTCTGGGGACCGGACGGCCGGGGGCTTGCCGCCGCTTTCGAGGGCCGCGACAACATCGTCGCGCTCCACACCTGCGGCAAGGCGCTCGGCGCATCTGGTGGGCTCGTGACCGGGCCGAGGACACTGTGCGAGTATCTGATCAACCGTTGCCGGCCATTCATCTACGCCACCGCGCCATCGCCGCTGATGGCAGTGGCAGTGCGCGAAGCGCTCGCAATGCTCGCCGACGAGCCTATGCGGCGTGTTCAGCTGCATGAACGCGTTGCCCTCGCCGGCCGCCAGCTGGCCGAGCGCTGCGGCGTGATACCCAGCGGCTCGCAGATCCAGCCCCTCGTAATCGGCGATGTCAGGCGCACCATGGCAGTGGCGGCGCGCCTGCAGGCCCGCGGCTTCGACATACGCGGTATTCGTCCTCCGACCGTGCGCACGTCGCGGCTGCGCATCTCACTGACGCTCAATATCGGCGAAGCCGACATTTCCGCCATGGTCGAGGCGCTGGTCGAGGTGTTGGCCCAAAGATTGCCGGAGGCGATATGACCCAACGCATCGTCATCACCGGAACCGACACGGGAGTTGGCAAGACCGTGTTTGCGGCTGGGCTCGCCGGTTTGCTCGACGGCTTTTACTGGAAACCGGTGCAATCGGGCCTCGACGGCGAGACCGACAGCGAGGTGGTCGCGCGGCTTGCCGGCTTGCCCTCAGAGCGCGTGCTGCCGGAAGCCTACCGCTTGCGGAGCCCGCTGTCGCCGCATCGTTCGGCCGAGATCGACGGCGTGGCGATCAAGGCTGACGATCTTAACTTTCCCGTCCTACCGACGCCGCTCGTCATCGAAGGCTCCGGCGGCCTGATGGTGCCGCTCAACCGGCGCACAAGGTTCATCGACATCTTCGCTGAATGGCGGCTGCCCGTTATTCTGTGCGCCCGCACCACGCTCGGCACCATCAACCACACCTTGCTCTCGATCGAGGCGCTCCGCGCCCGATCCATCCCGTTGGCCGGCATCGCTTTCATCGGCGATGAGATGGCCGATACGCAACGGACCATCGTGGAATTCAGCGGTGCGCCGCAGCTCGGCAGGCTGCCGCACCTCGATGTGCTGACGGGCAAGACACTGAGGGACGCAATGATTGCCGGCTTCGCCTTCGCCTCGATTACTGGAGGTGACTGATGTCGCAGTCTCATGTGTGGCATCCCTTCACCCAGCACGCGCTCGAGCCTGCGATCCCAGAAATCGTCCGGACTGAAGGCGCCTATCTCCGCAGGGCGGACGGCGCCCGCATCCTGGACGCCATCTCCTCCTGGTGGGTCGTCACACATGGCCACCGCCATCCCCGCATCATGAAGGCAATCGAGACAACCGCGTCGAGCCTCGACCAGATTATCTTTGCGGGCTTCACGCACGAGCCGGCAGAGCGCTTGGCCAAGGCGCTTGTCGGCCTCGCTCCCGCTGGACTCGACTGGGTGTTCTATTCCGACAGCGGCTCGACCTCAGTCGAAGTCGCGCTGAAGATGGCGCTCGGTTATTTCCGCAACATCGGCGCCCCGCGCTCGCGCATCGTCGTCATGGATCACAGCTATCATGGCGACACGATCGGCACGATGAGCGTCGGTGCGCGTGGCGTGTTCAACGCCGCCTACGAACCCTTGCTGTTCGAGGTCGACACCATCCCCTTTCCGGCAGCGGGGCGCGAGCAGGAGACGCTGGATCGTTTAGAGGCTGTGACCCGCGATCGACGAGCCGCAGCCTTAATCGTCGAGCCGCTGGTGCTGGGCGCCGGCGGCATGCTGATGTATCCGGCTTCAGTTCTGGCCGAATTGAAGAAGATCACTGAGGCCTCCGGCACGCTGCTGATCGCCGACGAAGTGATGACCGGCTGGGGGCGGACCGGAACCATGTTCGCCTGCGAGCAGGCATCGATCTCTCCAGATATCCTGTGCACCTCGAAAGGCCTGACCGGCGGCGCCATCCCGCTGGCCGTAACGCTTGCCACCGATGCCATCTTCCAGGCTCACTATTCCGAGGACCGGAAGAAGACGTTTTTCCATTCGAGCTCCTACACTGCCAACCCGATTGCCTGCGCGGCAGCACTTGCCAATGTCGAGATCTGGCGGGACGAGCCGGTGGCCGAGCGGGTCGCGGCGTTGAGCGCAATGCAGGCCGCCGGGCTGCAACGCTTTCGCGACAATCCCTGCTTCACCGACAGCCGGGCGACCGGCACGATCGCGGCACTCGATCTGCGCACCGGCTCCGCCGGTTATCTCGCCGAGATCGGGCCGAAGCTGCGCGCTTTCTTCCTGGAGCGAGGACTACTTGTGCGCCCGCTCGGCAATGTCCTCTATCTTATGCCGCCCTATTGCATCACTGGCGGCGAATTGGACGGGCTCTATGACGCCATCGAGGAGGCCGGCGCACGCTTCGGTTCGAGGCCATGAGCAGGTCGTCGCGCATTCTCGGGTTCGGCCATCATGCGCCTGGGCGCAAAGTGGTGAATGCCGAGATCGAGAGCAATCTCGGGCTCGAACCGGGCTGGATCGAACGGCGCACCGGAATCCGTTCGCGCTTCTGGGCAACGGATGACGACACGCTGTCTGGTCTTGCCACGCAGGCCGGCGACATGGCGCTGGCAAATGCCGGCATCAACCGCGGCGACATCGGTTTGCTGTTGCTCGCCACCTCGACGCCCGACCACCTTCTGCCGCCTAGCGCGCCGCTAGTCGCGCATCAGCTGGGACTGAGCCGCGCCGGTGCGGTCGATCTGACCGGCGCCTGCGCCGGCTTCATCTATGCGCTGATGTTCGCGGACGGATTTACCCGGCTGCACGGCAAGGCGGCCCTCGTCATTGCCGCCAATATCCTCAGCCGCCGCATCAATCCGGCCGAACGCGCCAGTTCGGCCCTTTTCGCCGATGCCGCAGGCGCCCTGGTGATTGGTCCGTGCGAGGACCCGGATCGGGGCATTCTCGGTGCCTCGGTGGATTCGGACGGCTCGCGCTACGGGCTGATCCAGATTCCCGCAGGAGGAAGCAACAAGCCGTTCCACGGTGACCTCGATCTCGCGCAAACCCGAATGAGGATGACGGACGGCCGCGAAGTGTTCGCAATGGCCGTGGAGATGATGACCGATTGCTCGACAAGCGCTCTAGCCGCTGCCGGAGTGCGGCCACACGATGTCGGCCGGTTCGTGCCGCATCAGGCCAATACCCGGATTTTCGGCGCGGTCGGAAGAAACCTCGGAATTGCGGACCAAGCAATTGTCAAGACGATTGCCGAATACGGCAACTCTTCGGCCGCGACGGTCCCGCTGTCGCTCTCGCTCGCCAACCAGACGGAGCCATTCCAGCCAGGAGAGAAAGTCCTTCTGGCGGCGGCCGGTGCGGGTCTCAGCGGCGGCGCTCTCGTGGTTGGAATCTAGCCGGCCGGCTCACGCGCGCAGGACTGGTCATGAATGGCAATAGGAGCAACAGAACCAATGCCAAAATGGCCTTCTGAAGCTCGACATGACCAAGCTGACGCAGCACGACCCGTGCGAGCCTCTGGATGAGTTCAAATGCAACACCCGTTGCACCAATCGTACCATCTGAATAAAGCTCAATTACAAAGGGTGAGCCGCCCATATATGTCGGATACCAGACATTGTTCACATAAAAGGCTCGATGCTTACACGCTCTTTGCTGGCTGCTCTTTGCTGTCTTCTCTTTTCTCTTTGCTCTTTGCTCTTCCGTCTTGACTAGCAGGAGCCTGCGGCTTATCTCATTGCCGCGTTAGCACTCGCTTCGGCTGAGTGCTAGGCATGCTCCGGCAACGGAGCACCGTTCAACATCCGCACCAAGGAAACCAAAAATGGCAAAGTCGAATTTCCGGCCGCTGCATGACCGCGTGGTCGTTCGCCGGGTCGAATCCGAATCCAAGACCGCCGGCGGGATCATCATCCCGGATACGGCAAAGGAAAAGCCGCAGGAAGGCGAGATCATCGCCGTCGGCTCCGGCGCTCGTGACGAAGCTGGCAAGCTGGTCCCGCTGGACGTCAAGGCCGGCGACCGCATCCTGTTCGGCAAGTGGTCGGGCACCGAAGTCAAGCTCAATGGCGAAGACCTTCTGATCATGAAGGAATCCGACGTTATGGGCATCATCGGCTGACACGCCGCCGCCTTTCCTTCGCGATCAAATCTGAATTTCGGGCGAAATGCCCAGGAGTAAAAAAATGGCTGCCAAAGACGTAAAATTCTCCCGCGATGCCCGCGAGCGCATGCTTCACGGCATCAACATTCTCGCCGACGCGGTGAAGGTGACCCTCGGTCCAAAGGGCCGCAACGTCGTCATCGACAAGTCGTTCGGCGCCCCGCGCATCACCAAGGACGGCGTCACCGTCGCCAAGGAAATCGAACTTTCCGACAAGTTCGAAAACATGGGCGCGCAGATGATCCGCGAAGTTGCTTCGAAGACCAACGACATCGCCGGCGACGGCACCACGACCGCGACCGTTCTGGCGCAGTCGATCGTCCAGGAAGGCAACAAGGCGGTTGCCGCCGGCATGAACCCGATGGACCTGAAGCGCGGCATCGATCTGGCCGTGACCGAAGTCGTCGCGGCGCTCGGCAAGGCTGCCAAGAAGATCAAGACCTCCGAGGAAGTCGCCCAGGTCGGCACGATCGCCGGCAATGGCGACGAGTCGGTCGGCAAGATGATCGCCGAAGCGATGCAGAAGGTCGGCAACGAAGGCGTCATCACCGTTGAGGAAGCAAAGACCGCCGAGACCGAACTCGAAGTGGTCGAAGGCATGCAGTTCGACCGCGGCTACCTCTCGCCCTACTTCGTCACCAACGCCGACAAGATGGTTGCCGAGCTCGAGGACGTCTACATCCTCCTGCACGAGAAGAAGCTGTCCAACCTCCAGGCCATGCTGCCGGTTCTCGAAGCCGTCGTGCAGACCTCGAAGCCGCTGCTCATCATCTCGGAAGACGTCGAAGGCGAGGCTCTGGCCACGCTGGTCGTCAATAAGCTGCGTGGCGGCCTGAAGATCGCCGCCGTCAAGGCGCCGGGCTTCGGTGATCGCCGCAAGGCGATGCTGGAAGACATCGCCATCCTCACCGGTGGCCAGGTCATCTCGGAAGACCTCGGCATCAAGCTCGAGAACGTCGGCCTCAACATGCTCGGCCGCGCCAAGAAGGTGTCGATCTCCAAGGAGAACACCACCATCGTCGACGGTGCCGGCAAGAAGGCCGAGATCCAGGGCCGCGTTGCCCAGATCAAGCAGCAGATCGAAGAGACCACTTCGGACTACGACAAGGAGAAGCTGCAGGAACGTCTGGCGAAGCTCGCCGGCGGCGTTGCGGTGATCCGCGTCGGCGGCGCGACGGAAGTCGAAGTCAAGGAAAAGAAGGACCGCGTCGATGACGCCCTCAACGCGACCCGCGCGGCCGTGGAAGAAGGCATCGTCGCTGGCGGTGGCGTTGCACTGCTGCGCGCTTCGCTGGCCATAGCCGCAACCGGCGCCAACTCCGACCAGACCGCCGGCATCAACATCGTTCGTCGTGCACTGCAGGCTCCGGCCCGCCAGATCGCGGCCAACGCCGGTGCGGAAGCATCGATCGTTGCCGGCAAGATCCTTGAGAACAAGGGCTTGACCTTCGGCTACAACGCCCAGACCGGCGAATATGGCGACATGATCGCCATGGGTATCGTCGATCCGGTCAAGGTCGTTCGTACCGCTCTCCAGGACGCGGCCTCGGTCGCCGGCCTGCTGGTCACCACCGAAGCCATGATCGCGGAGGCTCCGAAGAAGGAGTCGGCTGGCGGCGGCAT
>NZ_JAMYQF010000085.1:0-21589 GCF_040320745.1 Mesorhizobium sp. M0621
TCCGCGCGCAAAAGGCCGGACATATGAGCGCAAGCGATCCGATCAAATCATCATGCCAAACACTTGCAAGCAGGGGGCCGTCCACATATGAGCACAGTTCTACCGCGACGCGGTAGAACGGGGAAGCGGAGGTATCAGCCATTTGCAGACCGGCCTCACCTGAATATCGACATACCTAATCCAGATCGAACCGTGCGATAACAGGCACGTGGTCCGACGGCCGTTCCCAGCCGCGCGCCGGGCGCAGGATCTCGTAGCCGGAAAAGCTGGGCACCAGATTTGGCGACGACCAGACATGGTCGAGCCGCCGGCCACGGTTCGACGCTTCCCAGTCCTGCGCGCGGTAACTCCACCAGGTGTAAAGCTTCTGCTCAAGCGGCACGTTGAGCCGCATCAGGTCGATCCAATTGCCGGCGAGGCGCATGGCCTCGAAATTTTCCGTCTCGACCGGCGTATGACTGACCACGTTGAGCAGTTGCTTGTGCGACCAGACGTCGTGTTCGAGCGGGGCGATGTTGAGGTCGCCGACCAGCACCGAGCCGGACACCTCGTCATGCTCGGCCCGGATGGCATTCATCTCGGCGACGAAATCGAGCTTGTGCTTGAACTTCCTGTTGATGACGGGATCCGGCTCGTCGCCGCCCGCCGGAACGTAGAAATTGTGCAGCAGGATCGCCTTGCCGCCGGCCCGCACCGTCACCGAGAGATGCCGGCTGTCCTCGATCTCGCAAAAGCGTCGCTTCTCGACCACTTCGATCGGCCGCCGCGCCACCGTCGCGACGCCGTGATAGCCCTTCTGGCCATGGAAGGCGATGTGCTCGTAGCCGAGCTTGCGGAAGGCTTTTTCGGGAAACAGCTCGTCTGGAACTTTCGTCTCCTGCAGGCAGAGCACGTCAGGCGCATGCTCGACAAGCAGGCGTTCGACGATCGGCATGCGCAGCCGAACGGAGTTGATGTTCCAGGTGGCGATGGAAAAGGGCATTCGGCAATCCAGGACAGCGTACGGCCGGGCAGAACCGATGGGCCCTGACGGGGAAGACGCCTTTTGACGGAGTCAGTCTGGGAAACTGCCAGCCGCAAGCCGCAAAGACAAGCCGGGCAACGCCCAACAAGGCGCGGCCCGGTGCTTTCCACAGCTATTGGAGCGATTGGTCCTAGCGCGACTTGTTGGTGTTGAGTTCGCGGTTCGCCGTGTAGTCGATGGCAAAAGTGTCCGGCGCGAAGCTGACGCCTTCCTTGGTGTTGAAGATCATCACCGTTGTATCCTTGCCCTGCGCGTCGGTGATCGTCCACTGTCGCAAATCGAAGGTTTTCGGATCGAACATCATCGTGATCTTCGAATTGCCGAACACCGATTTGTCGGCGAGCTGGATCGTGGTGAGGTCATCCTCCTGCTTGACGCTTTTGACACGGTCGCCTGAGAGGTCGATCCTGTTGTCGAGCAGCAGCTTCAAGGGCGTCTTCGACAGCGGATAGAGATCGGACGTGTTGAGCCTCTTGTTCAGGATGACCACCGACTTGCCATCTGAAATCACCCGGAAGTTTGAAGAGCCGTCATAGTTGAAGCGGATCTTGCCCGGCCGTTCGAGGAAGAACTTGCCACCGGTTTGCTCGCCCTTGGGGCCGAATTGAACGAATTCGCCGCTCATCGATTTGACCGAGGAAAAATGGTCGGCGATCTTCTGTGCCGCGGCCGGCACGGCTGCCTGCGCCGAAGCCAGCACCTGGAAGCCGGGCATCGCATTGAAGGCTGCCGCCCCGGCAAACGCTAGGCCAAGGCCCAGCAACCGACGCCGGGAGGGAGCAAATTTGCTGAGCGCAGAAGGATCATTTTTCATGTCGGTCACTCTCATCTGATTCCTGAGTTGTTCTGTGCTTGGACCCCCAGTTAGGCTGAAGTTTGGCGGGTCAGGCGTGCCTCAGTCGCTTCAACCCCTTGAAAGGTTCGAGGTTGCGAGACCGGGATGTCACAAGGGTCAGGCTTTCTGGTCAGAACTTGTCCTCTTCGGTCGGCACCAGGATCTCGCGCTTGCCGGCATGGTTGGCCGGGCCGACGATACCTTCCTTCTCCATCTTCTCGATGATCGACGCGGCGCGGTTGTAGCCGATGCCCAGCCGGCGCTGGATATAGCTGGTGGAGGCCTTGCCGTCGCGCAGCACCACGGAGACCGCCTGATCGTAAGGATCGTCGGAATCCTCGAAATTGCTGTTGCCGCCACCGCCGCCGGAACCGCCCTTGCCGGACGGCTCGTCATCGTCCTCGCCGTCATCCTCGGTGATGGCATCGAGATATTCGGGCACGCCCTGCAGCTTCAGATGCGCGACGATCTTCTCGACCTCTTCGTCTGCGACGAACGGGCCGTGCACGCGCTGGATACGGCCGCCGCCGGCCATGTAGAGCATGTCGCCCATGCCGAGCAGCTGCTCGGCGCCTTGCTCGCCCAGAATGGTGCGGCTGTCGATCTTCGACGTCACCTGGAAGGAGATGCGGGTCGGGAAATTGGCCTTGATGGTGCCGGTGATGACGTCGACCGACGGGCGCTGCGTGGCCATGATGACATGGATACCGGCGGCACGTGCCATCTGCGCCAGGCGCTGCACGGCACCCTCGATGTCCTTGCCGGCGACCATCATCAGGTCGGCCATTTCGTCGATGATGACGACGATATAGGGCATCGGCTCGAGATCGAGGTTCTCGGTCTCGTAGATCGCCTCGCCGGTCTGGCGGTCGAAGCCGGTCTGCACGGTGCGCGAGATCTTTTCGCCCTTCTTGTCCGCCTGGCTGACGCGGGCATTGAAGCCGTCGATGTTGCGCACGCCGACCTTGGACATCTTGCGGTAGCGGTCCTCCATCTCGCGCACGGTCCATTTCAGCGCCACCACCGCCTTCTTCGGATCGGTGACAACAGGCGTGAGCAGATGCGGGATGCCGTCATAGACCGAGAGTTCCAGCATCTTCGGATCGATCATGATCAGCCGGCAATCCTGCGGCGTCAGCCGGTAGAGCAGCGACAGGATCATGGTGTTGATGGCGACCGACTTGCCCGAGCCGGTGGTGCCGGCGACCAGCACGTGCGGCATCTTGGCGATGTCGACGATGACAGCCTCACCATTGATGGTCTTGCCCAGCGCCAGCGCCAGCTTGGCCTTCGTCGTCTCGAAGTCGCGGCTCGCCAGAATCTCTCTGAGATAGACGGTCTCGCGCTTGGCGTTCGGCAGTTCGATGCCGATGGCGTTACGGCCGGGCACCACGGCGACGCGGCAGGCGATCGCGCTCATCGAGCGGGCGATGTCGTCGGACAGGCCGATGACGCGCGACGATTTGATGCCGGGCGCCGGTTCGAGCTCATAGAGCGTGACCACCGGACCGGGACGGACGGCGATGATCTCGCCCTTGACGCCGAAATCCTCCAGCACGCCTTCGAGCAGGCGGGCATTCTGCTCCAGCGCATCCTTGGACAGGCTGGCGTCGCGCACCACGTTCTTCGGTTCGGAGAGGAAATGCAGCGACGGCATTTCGAATTTCTCCGAGCCGATCAGCGATGTCTGCGCCTCGCGCTGGACACGGGCGCCGGGAGCAGGACGCGGTGCCGGCGCCTCTACGCGGGTGGCGGCATCGGAGCGGAACGGCTGGACCTTGGCGGTGTTGCGCCTGACGGGCTCCTGTTCCGGCTCGAAATCCATGTCGTCGTCGGCTTCGAAGATATCGGCATCGTCGGGATCGAGCGAGGCGCCTCGGTCATTGACCATGGCGGCGAAGAATTCGGGTTCGACGCGGGCGCGGCCATCCTGGCTCATCCGCTGCTCGGCGAACTCGGCCGATTCGACCCGTTCGGCGGCGCGCCGCCAGGCGGTGGAGCGCTGTTCCATCTCCGGCTCGTACTCGTCGCGTTCCTGCCTGCGGCGCACGGCGCGGCGGTGCATCCACGCGCGGAACGAGAGCCACCAATGAGTAATTGCCCCAAGCGCCAGAATGCCCTCGTCGCCTTCGTCCTCGTCATTGTCGAATAGAAGGTCGTCCTCACGCGGATCGGCGGCGGGCTCGTCCTCCATGACGGCAAAGCCGTTCTTGCGTCCGATCAGCGCCGAGCCATGGGCGAAGAGCCACAGCGCGGGCGCGGCCAGCACGATGGCGATGATGCTGGCGATCAGCCCGGTCGGATAGCCGCCGATGACGACGCTGGGGATCTTCAACACCATGTCGCCGAACACGCCGCCGAGGCCGGTGGGCAGGGGCCAGGTCTTGGGCGGCACCACGCAGCCGGCCATTGCCGCAGCCAGCAGGGCGAAGCCGAACCAGGACAGCCCGCGTTTGGGCAGCCTGTCGACGCCGCGCGCGGAAAACAGCAGGAAGCCCCAGATCACCGTCGGAACCAGGGCCGCGACGGCGGCGAGGCCGAAGAACTGCATGGCGAGGTCCGAGAACACGGCACCCGCATAGCCCATGGCGTTGGTGACGGTGTTGTTCGTCGCGTGGGAAAAGCTCGGATCGGCGACGTTCCAGGTGGCAAGGCTGGCGACGCCGAAGGCGGCCAGCGCGAATAGCCCGGCACCGACCAGCCGCCCGACCTGACGCCGCGCGAACGCCTGGATGCCGTGCCCCGTATCGGCCAGCGCGAGCGGTGCTGAAGCCCCTGAACGCATGCTCTTCCCCGTCTGTCGTTGCCTCGTGCGGGTGCGTGCGCACTCCGGCAGATTCGGGTGTCAGACTATCGGCGGGAAGGTTAAGGGCGCATTAACTATAAGAGGTTGAGATGATCAAACCTCGTTACCACCGGTTGAGCCGCTTGCTGCCGAGGAGAGCAACCCGAGAACGCACCGTGACGTCGCCGCTAGCGCCAAGCCGGTTCTTGCCGGAATGGTTTGCCAAAAAAAAGAGGCCCGGAGATGATCCGGGCCTCAATGCGTGAACTCCTTTCGGGAGCGTCACGACGGGATTCTTGGGGCCGGCGGGAGGAGGTTCCACCGGCCCCGTGGCTAAGCTGGCCTTACGGCACCACTTCGCCATGCTGGGATATGTCGAGGCCTTCGACCTCTTCCTGGGTCGTCGGACGCAGGCCGACCAGCGCCTTGACGATGTAGAGGATCACGAAGGTGGCAATAGCCGTCCACACGATGGTGACGGCAACGCCGTAGATCTGCTTGCCGAGCGAAGCACCCGCACCGAGGCTGTTGATCGCCGGGTCGGCGAGCACGCCGGTGAGCAGGGCGCCGATCACACCGCCGACGCCGTGTACGCCGAAGGCATCGAGCGAGTCGTCATAGCCGAACATGTGCTTGACCTTGACCGCCGAGAGATAGCACACGACGCCGGCAACGATGCCGACGATGAAGGCGCCGGTCGGGTTGACGAAGCCGGAAGCAGGCGTCACCGCGACCAGGCCGGCAACCGCACCCGAGATGATGCCGAGCACCGAAGGCTTCTTGGCGACGATCCATTCGGCGAACATCCAGGCGAGCGCCGCGGCTGCGGTGGCGACCTGGGTGTTGAGCATGGCAGCGCCGGCAAGGCCGTCGGCAGCCAGTTCCGAACCGGCGTTGAAGCCGAACCAGCCGACCCACAGCAGCGAAGCACCGATGACCGAATAGACCAGGTTGTGCGGCGCCATGTTGGTGGTGCCGTAGCCTTCGCGCTTGCCGAGAACCAGAGCGCAGACGAGACCGGCGACACCGGCGTTGATGTGGACGACCGTGCCGCCGGCAAAGTCGAGCACACCGGCCGTGCCGAGGAAGCCGCCGCCCCAGACCCAATGCGCGATCGGCACGTAGACGACCAGCAGCCACAGCGCCATGAAGATCAGCAGCGCCGAGAATTTGAAGCGTTCGGCGAAGGCGCCGGCAATCAGCGCCGGGGTGATAATGGCGAAGGTCATCTGGAACATCGAGAACACGAATTCAGGAATGTTCGCGACGCCCGGCAGCCACAGCGAAGCAGTGGTGATGCCGTGATGGAAGAATTTCGAGGTGCCGCCGAGATAGCTGTTCATGCCGCCGCCGTCGGAGAAGGCCAGCGAATAGCCGAACATGAACCACAGCACCGTCACCAGGCAGGTGATGGCAAAGCTCTGCATGATGGTGGCGAGCACGTTCTTCTTGCGCACCATGCCGCCGTAGAACAGCGCCAGGCCCGGGACGGTCATCATCAGCACGAGCGCCGTCGAGGTCAGCATCCAGGCGGTGTTGCCGGTGTCGAGCACCGGGGTCGGGGCAGCAGCCGGTGCAGCCGCCGCCGCGGCTGGAGCCGCTTCCTGCGCGAAGGCGGCGACCGTGCCCAATGCTACGAGAGCGAGCGAGCCCAAAAGGGCGGCGCGTCCCGTCGTCTTCAAGGTGGAAGGAATATTCATTGAACTCTCCATTGGAATACGTGTTCGCCGCTCAGAGTGCGTCGGTGTCTGTTTCGCCGGTGCGGATGCGCACCGCCTGATCGATGCCGAAAACGAAGATCTTGCCGTCGCCGATCTGGCCGGTCTTGGCCGCAGCGGTGATGGCTTCGACGGCCTTGTCGACCATATCGGCACTGACCGCGACTTCGATCTTGATCTTCGGCAGGAAGCTGACCGCGTATTCCGCCCCGCGATAGATTTCCGTATGCCCTTTCTGACGCCCGTAGCCTTTGACTTCGGTGACGGTCAGGCCCTGGATGCCGACGGCGGTAAGCGCTTCGCGTACCTCGTCGAGCTTGAACGGCTTGATGATTGCCATCACGATTTTCATAAGGTTTCACCCTTTGCTGTTGCGGTCCCCCGCGTTTGCACACCTTCACCGATCCCAAAGAGCCGGAGAGTGCCCACAGGGATTCAAGCTCCGTGCCAAGTGCCGAAGCAGGGTGTTAACCCATTGTAAACAAAGAGTTTGCGGAGTGCCCAGATGCAACCTGCTCACAGCTGCGGCGCTGCAGCTGCTTAAAAGATAGGCAATTTTCGCAAAATGCCTACTCTGTAGGCGACCGCTTGAGGCGGATCAGCCCTTCCTGTGCAACCGATGCGATCAGCGTGCCGTCGCGGGCAAACAGCGACCCCCGTGTAAAGCCGCGCGACCCCTGCGTCGACGGGCTGTCCTGCGTGTAGAGCATCCAGTCGTCGAGTGCATGGCTGCGGTGGAACCACATGGCATGGTCGAGGCTCGCCGCCTGGATGTCGCGGTCGAAAATGGCGCGGCCATGCGCGAAGGTCGAGGTGTCAAGCAGCGTCATGTCCGAGAGATAGGCGAGCACCGCCGACTGGATGGCGCGATCCGCCGGCACCGGACCGGTGGTGCGGATCCAGATATTCTGCTTCGGCTCCAGCTTTTCGCGGCTGGTGTAATGCTTCAGCATTACCGGCTTCATCTCGATCGGCCGGTCGCGCTCCCAGTAACGTTTGATGCCTTCGGGCACCGCCTCGCTGAACTTGCCCAGCAACTCGCGCTGCGACAGCAAAGTGTCCGGCCCCGGAACATCCTGCGGCATCGGCACCTGATGCTCGAGACCGACCTCGTCCTGCTGGAACGAGGCTTCCAGCGAAAAGATCGCCTGGCCGTGCTGGATCGCCACCACGCGCCGCGTGGTGAAGGAGCCGCCGTCGCGGATCCGGTCGACCTCGTAGACGATCGGCACCTTGGTATCGCCGGGCCGCATGAAGTAGCCGTGCAGCGAATGCACGTGGCGATCGGGGTC
The DNA here is from genome assembly GCF_040320745.1 of Mesorhizobium sp. M0621. Lineage (NCBI taxonomy): Bacteria > Pseudomonadati > Pseudomonadota > Alphaproteobacteria > Hyphomicrobiales > Phyllobacteriaceae > Mesorhizobium > Mesorhizobium sp. M0621. Next base: position 7,655 of record NZ_JAMYQF010000085.1, read on the forward strand.
GACGGTCCGCTGCGCGGCGACCAGCGCCTGCGCGATGGTCTGGCCGCCGAAGACGCGCTGCCAGTCGAGCATGGGGCTGCGACCACGATACAGATTGTGTTCCAGCTTCTCGAGGTCGAGAATGCCGAGAAGCTCGTCCATGGCTGCCGTCATATTTCGCGCCCTCGCCGCAGAAGTGTTATGGCGGTTTCCGACAGGATGGACAGGCAGTCAAGGGTTGAAGACCCGGCCGGCGTGCAAGGAGCGAAGACGATGGAACGCAAGGCGGACGCGAAAACCAGGGCAAGCGCGAAAACAAAGTCTGGACTCGATGTTCTGGTCGCCGGCGCCGGCTATGTCGGCCTGGCCAGCGCCGTGTCGCTGAAGCAAGCGCGCCCCGGTCTCGCCATCGCTCTCGTCGATGCGGCGCCCGCTGGCGTCTGGCAAAGGGATGGTCGCGCTTCGGCCATTGCCGCAGCCGCCTGCCGCATGCTCGACCAGCTCGGCGTATGGGCCGAGATCGCGCCGCAAGCCCAGGCGATCACCGAGATGATCATCACCGATTCGCGCACCTCCGATCCGGTGCGCCCGGTGTTCCTGACCTTCGACGGCGAAGTGGCGCCGGGTGAGCCCTTTGCGCATATGGTCGCCAACAAAGCGTTGAACGGCGCCTTGCGGGCCCGCGCGGAGAAACTCGGCATCGACATCATCGAAGGCGTCGCGGTGCAGGGTTTCGAGACCAACGGCAGCGGCATCACCGTGCATCTCGCCGACGGTGCGACGCTGAAGACCCGGTTGCTGGTCGCCGCCGACGGCGTCAACTCCAAGCTGCGCGATATGGCCGGCATCAAGACGGTGAAGTGGGAGTATGGCCAGTCCGGCATCGTCTGCACCGTGGCGCATGAACGCCCGCACAACGGCCGCGCCGAAGAACATTTCCTTCCCGCCGGCCCTTTCGCCACACTGCCGCTCAAGCCGGACCAAGACGGCACCAACCGCTCGTCGATCGTCTGGGTCGAGCGCACGCAAGATGCCGAGAAGCTGGTGGCCGGCGACGACCTCGTCTTCGAGCACGAGCTCGAACAGCGTTTTAGCTTGAAGCTCGGCGAAATCCGCGTCACTGATGCGCCGCGCGCCTGGCCGCTCGGCCTCACCATCGCGCGTGCCTTCGTCGCGCCGCGCATCGCGCTCGCCGGCGACGCCGCCCACGGCATCCACCCGATCGCCGGCCAGGGCCTCAATCTCGGCTTCAAGGATGTCGCCGCACTTGCCGAGGTGATCGTCGAGGCTGACCGGCTCGGCCAGGACATCGGCGCGCTCGACGTGCTCGAACGTTACCAGCAGTGGCGCCGCTTCGACACGGTGCAGATGGGCATCACGACGGACGTGCTGAACCGGCTGTTTTCCAACGACATCGGACCGCTGCGCACCGTCCGCGACATCGGCCTCGGCCTTGTCGAACGCATGCCGCGCCTGAAGGAGTTTTTTATCCGCCAGGCATCGGGCCTGTCCGCTGGCACGCCAAGGCTGTTGAAGGGCGAGGCGATCTGAACGCTGTCGCTCAATTGACTTCGAAGCCGAGCTTCTGCCGCAGCCGCAGTATGCGCTGATCGGATATCTCGAGGCGTTTCTCGCCGCCTTGGGCGGCGCGGTTGACCATCTGCAGCAGGTCGTTGCGCTCGGCGACATCAAGGCGTTCGCGCAGGAACGGCGCCAGCTTGTCGATAACGATCGTGGTGTCGTCGATCTGTGCCGCGGCCCATTTGGCATAGACCACCGCTTCGTCCGTTTTCTTCTTGTCGGCAATCTCGGAAATCACCGCGCGAATGACAGCCTCGCGCTCGGCAGGATCGGTCCGTTCTCGGAGACGATGGCGGTAATGAGCGTCGCGGCGGCCACCACCGGATCGTCGATCGCCGTCAGCGGCGACAAGGCCGCCTGCTTGCGCAGCTTCTTGCGGCGCACCGAACCCTGGACCCGGCCGATGACATCGGCAACGTCGCGCGCGGCCTCGTTCATGGCCTTCATCCGGTACCACCAGAACGCCGCCGCGCCCAACACGCCAAGGACAGCAATCACGAACGGCATGCCGACATCCCCCAAAAATCCCGTCAACGATAGGAGAACTCTTGCGTTGCTTCAACACGCAAGAGTTACGCCCGGCGAAGAACCTCGGCCCCTTCGTCAGGCGCTTCCGACGAAACCACCGCTCCAGACGACGGGCGACGAAGGAACTCTACGATCCCGGCACATCGTAGATCGCGCGCACCTCGATAGTGCCGATTTCAGCCAGCGGGATCTCGGCCGCGATCTCCAGTGCCTGGTCAAGATTGTCAGCCTCGATCATGACGAAGCCGAGCAATTGCTCCTTGGTTTCGGCGAATGGGCCGTCGGTGATCAGGCTCTTGCCCTTGCGTCTGCGAAGGGTCTTCGACGTTTTCACCGATTGCAGCGCCTGGGCGATGATCAGTATCCCACGCTGATCCAACGAACGGTCATGAGCCATCGAATCGGCATCGAGCTTGGCCAGACGCTCCGGCGTCATGGCATGGAGGTCCTTTTCCTCACCATAGACCAGACAGACATATTTCATTTCCATCTCCCTTGTTGCGTCGGACCATAGGATGCGGCGACGAAGGTGTCAGCGTTGCGCTTGACCGCCGCCGCATGGTCGAGAAGACATGCCGCGATGCCGATGATGGCAACCGCCGCCAGAAGCCGGCCAAAGCCGGACGCCGGCGGATGCAGCCAGAAGTCTTCTCGTCGCCCGGCCTGGCGGCCTGCGCCTTTCCACGGTGCGAAAAACAGATTGTCCATGTGAACCTCCATCCGGCCACAAATCCGTGGCCGCCCGCAGGACGGGCGAGGCAAACCAAAGTCGACATTTTTGCACGCGCATTTTTTCAATAAGAATTTGGCCCCTGCCCCGCAGTGGCTCAAAGAGCGCAGTGGCCTTCGCCCTCGCGCGCGCTATAGTTGACCGGACGCTGGGGCTCCCCCAGGCAACCAGCCGCGGCAACCCCAGCCACGACAACCAAGGAGGAATTCATGGACCGCACCGCAAACGCCGTCTGGAACGGCGATCTGAAGGGGGGCACGGGCACGCTCGACACCCAGAGCGGAACCCTGAAGGGCACGCCCTATTCGTTCAAGGCACGCTTCGAGGACGAAAGCGGCAAATCCGGCACCAACCCGGAAGAGCTGATCGCGGCGGCGCACGCCGGCTGCTTTGCCATGCAGTTCTCGCATTTCCTGGCCGAGAACGGCACGCCCGCCACCGAACTCGACGCCAAGGCGGTGGTGACGCTGGTTCCCGGCACGGGGATCACCGGCAGCGCCCTCACGGTGGTCGGCAAGGTGCCGGGCATCGATGCCGCGAAATTTGGGGAGCTGGCCGAAAAGGCCAAGGCCGGATGCCCGGTCTCGAAAGCGCTCGGCGCCATAAACGTATCGCTCGACGCCAGGCTCGGCTGAGAACGCTGCATCCGGCGTGAAGACTTGGCGAACGCTCAGGTGTGCGCCGGGGGCCTACGCGCCCAGCACGTCTAGCCGGGCGCGAAGTGCCGCGACTTCCTGCTCCAGCGCCTCCAACCGCGCCTCCAGATCGGAAGCAGGCAGGGCCGATGCACTCCGCTGCGCCGAAAGGGCTGCAACGTCCACCGGGCCGCTGAGGAGATGCACGTAGCGGTCCTCGCGTTGGCCTGGTCCGCGCGGGATTTCCTGGATGAGTGGCGGTTGGCGGCCGATCAGCATATCGAGTTCGGCGCGCAGATCTTCGATCGATGAGAACCGCGCCATGCGCTCGCTCCGCGCCAGCAGTTCATGTGCCGTCTGCGGCCCGCGCAGCAACAGCAGGCCGATCAAAGCGGTCTGGGGCGTGGTCAGCGAGAAGCGCTGCGCCATCTGGTGCTCGTAGCGCTCGACGCGCGAACCGAACATCTGCCGCACCAGCCCCTTTTGTTCGAGCAGCTTCAGCCCCCGGTGTACCTCGACCTGTTCCAGCACCATCACCGGCTCGCGCGCTGTCTTCTGGTTGGCGGCGGCCAGTGCTGCGTTGAGCGTCAGCGGATAGACATCCGGCGTCAGCTCCTTCTTCTCGATCAGGCAGCCGAGCACACGGGTTTCGACAGGGGAAAGGATGGGGAGGTCATCGCTCATTAAGTTGCAATCCTTTCTGAAGTTGGCGGGACAGCGCCCTCCTCTTTCCTATCGGACACCTCCCCACGAGGGGGAGACCGGCAGCTTCGCCGAGAGCGCGTCATCCTTCAACCTTGGAGTTTGGCGAAAACCACGATGCCGGCCAATCTCCCCACCCGTGGGGGAGATGTCCGGAAGGACAGAGGGGGGCGCGAAGGATCGCAGCGTTCGAGATTGCCGCGAGTGGACCGGCCTAGATCCTTCTCTCCACCATCATCTTCTTGATCTCGGCGATCGCCTTGGCCGGGTTGAGGCCCTTGGGGCAGGTCTGCGCGCAGTTCATGATGGTGTGGCAGCGATAAAGCCGGAACGGGTCTTCGAGATTGTCGAGCCGCTCGCCCGTGGCCTCGTCACGGCTATCGATCAGCCAGCGATAGGCCTGCAAAAGCGTTGCCGGGCCGAGATAGCGGTCGCCATTCCACCAATAGCTTGGGCATGACGTCGAGCAGCAGGCGCACAGGATGCACTCGTAGAGCCCGTCGAGTTTCTCGCGGTCCTCATGGCTTTGCAGCCACTCCTTGGCCGGCTCCGGCGACACCGTCTTCAGCCACGGCTGGATCGAGGCGTGCTGGGCGTAGAAATTGGTGAGGTCGGGCACCAAATCCTTGACCACTTGCATATGCGGCAGCGGGTAGACCTTGACGGCGCCGGAAATGTCGTCGCAGCCCTTGGTGCAGGCCAGCGTGTTGGAGCCGTCGATGTTCATGGCGCAGGAGCCGCAAATGCCTTCGCGGCAGGAGCGGCGCAAGGTCAGCGTCGGGTCGATCTTGTTCTTGATCCAGAGCAGCGCGTCGAGCACCATCGGCCCGCAATCGTCCATATCGACGAAATAGGTGTCGATGCGCGGGTTCTCGTCATCGTCCGGCGACCAGCGGTAGATGCGGTATTCGCGCAGATTGGTGGCGCCTTCCGGCTTCGGCCAGTTTTTTCCCGCCTTGATCTGCGAGTTCTTGGGGAGTGTCAGTTCGACCATTACCTCAGGTCCTTTCGGATGACGAGCTTCAGCCCGGACCAGATTTCATTGACGGCGGCGACCTTGACGTCGACGAGATCGCGCTTCAGCGCCTCGGCGCGAACGACGCCCTCGGTGACGTCGGTGGCCACCTTCGAAACCTTCTTCGGCCAGGAGACCCAGACCATGCCGTCGCGCTTGATCGCCGCCTCGACATCGCCGAGGCGATCCTCGATCTCGGCGCTTTGCCGGGTGAAGGCATGGACCGCATCGTATTTCAGGATCGTTCCCGAAATATCAGACCAATCAGCCAGCCGGTCGACTTGAGCGAAGTCAACGGCCTCGGTGAGATCGCTGAGGTCATCGGGGAGCGCAATGAAGGCGGCCATCATGCCGTCCTTCAGGCCGAGCTTGGCCGGAAGGGGCGTGCCGGAATATCCCGAAGCCGCCGGCGCCATCGTCAATACACCCTGGCCTTGGGCGCGATCTTGGCCGGGTTGATACCACCCTCGGCTTCCTTGAGCTGCAGTTCGGTGTGCACCGGCCGATAGCTGAGCGTCACCTTGCCGGCCGCGTTGAGCCGCGCCAGCGTATGCTTGCGCCAGGTCTTGTCGTCGCGCGCCGAAAAGTCCTCGCGTGCGTGCGCGCCACGGCTTTCCTTGCGCGCCGCGGCGCCATAGACCGTGGTGATGGCGTTGGCCATTAGGTTTTCCAGCTCCAGCGTTTCGACAAGGTCGGAGTTCCAGATCATCGAGCGGTCGACCACTTTTATGTCCTTGAGTTCGCCCCAGATCTGCGAAATGCGCTTGCAGCCATTGTCCAGCGATTCCTGCGTGCGGAACACCGCCGCGTCGTCCTGCATCGCCTTCTGCATCTTTTCGCGCAACACCGCCGTCGGCGTCGAGCCATTGGCGTGGCGCAGCCGGTCGAAGCGATCCATGATCTTTTCGACCGAGGCTTCATTGGGCGAAGGGATTGCCGACTTGCGGTCGATCACCTGGCCGGCCCGGATCGCCGCCGCGCGGCCGAACACCACAAGATCGATCAGCGAGTTCGAGCCCAACCGGTTGGCACCATGCACCGAGGCGCAGCCGGCCTCGCCGACAGCCATCAGTCCGGGCGACACCTGGTCCGGGTTTTTGGCGGTAGAATTGAGCACTTCGCCCCAATAGTTGGTCGGCACGCCGCCCATATTGTAGTGCACCGTCGGCAGCACGGGGATCGGCTCCTTGGTCAGATCGACGCCGGCGAAGATTTTTGCCGATTCCGAAATGCCAGGCAGCCGCTCGTGCAGCACGGCCGGATCAAGATGGTCGAGATGGAGAAAAATATGGTCCTTCTTCGGGCCGACGCCGCGGCCTTCGCGGATTTCCAGTGTCATGCATCGCGAGACGACGTCGCGTGAGGCAAGATCCTTGGCCGACGGCGCATAGCGCTCCATGAAGCGCTCGCCCTCGGAGTTGACGAGATAGCCGCCCTCGCCGCGCGCGCCCTCGGTGATCAGGCAGCCGGCGCCGTAGATGCCGGTCGGATGGAACTGCACGAACTCCATGTCCTGCAACGGCAGGCCGGCGCGTGCGGCCATGCCGCCGCCGTCGCCGGTGCAGGTATGCGCCGACGTGGCCGAGAAATAGGCGCGGCCATAGCCGCCCGTCGCCAGCACCACCATCTTGGCCGAAAAGCGGTGGATGGTGCCGTCGTCGAGATTCCAGGCGACGACACCGGTGCAGGTGCCGTCCGGCTCCATGATCAGGTCGAGCGCGAAATACTCGATGAAGAACTGCGCGTTGTGCTTCAGCGACTGACCGTAAAGCGTGTGCAACATGGCATGGCCCGTACGGTCGGCGGCGGCGCAGGTGCGCTGCACCGGCGGGCCTTCGCCGAAATTCATCATCATGCCGCCGAACGGCCGCTGATAGATCTTGCCCTCTTCGGTGCGCGAGAACGGCACGCCGTAATGTTCGAGCTCGTAGACGGCGGCGGGCGCCTGCTGGACCATGTATTCCTGTGCGTCGATGTCGCCCAGCCAGTCCGACCCCTTGACGGTGTCGAAGAGATGCCATTGCCAATTGTCGGGGCCCATATTGGCAAGCGAAGCGGCAATGCCGCCTTGCGCCGCCACCGTATGCGAGCGGGTCGGGAAGACCTTGGTGATGCAGGCGGTGCGCAGGCCCTGTTCGGCCATGCCGAGCGTGGCGCGCAGGCCGGCACCGCCAGCGCCGACGACGACCACGTCGAACTTGTGGTCGACATAAGTGTAGCCAGCGCTGTTGGCTTGTTTTGCGTCCTTGGCCAACTCAGCCTCCGAATGTCAGCTTGAGCAGGGCGAAGATCGAGGCGACGCCGACCGCTATGGTGAAAAATGTGCTGAGCGCGATCAGCGCCAGCTTCATACCCTCGCCATGCACGTAATCCTCGATGATCACCTGCATGCCGAGGCGCATATGGGTGAGCCCGGAGATAAGCACCAGGGCCATCACCAGCGCCACGAACGGATTGGCAAGGGCTGCCCGCACATGCTCATAGTCGGCGCCGTTGAGTGCGATCAGGAAACCAACGAAGAACAGCATCAGCGGGATGTTGGCGATTGCGGTCAGGCGCTGGCGCCAAAAATGTCCGGTGCCCTCGCGGGCGGAACCGAGGCCGCGAACCTTCGCCATCGGCGTGCGCATATCCGTGTTGTTGCCACTCATGATCAGGCTCCCCGCGCCATGTAGCCGGCGATCCAGATCAGCAGCGTGAGCAGGATCGAGCCGGCCAGCGTCGCCCAGGCGATCTTCGAGGCCGTATGCTTCTCGAGGCCGGCGCCGGTGTCCCAGACCAGATGGCGCACGCCACCTAGCATGTGATGCATCAGCGCCCAGGTGTAGCCGAACAGGATAAGCCGGCCGAGCCAGGTGCCGAACGCCCAGTTGACCCAGTCGAAGGTCGCCTGCGAGCTTGCCGCCGCCATCAGCCACAGCGCGACCAGCAGCGTGCCGAAATACAGCGCCCCACCGGTGATGCGATGGATGATCGACATCGTCATGGTGATCGGCGGCCGGTACACCGTGAGGTGCGGCGAAAGAGGTCTGGCGCGGGTGGCTGGTGATTTGCTCATGGCTCCCCCAGTTCGGCGTCTCCTGTCTCAGGTGGAAATGCGGCATTGCCGCTTCCGGTTGCGACTTCGGACAGCCGGTTTCTAATGCTCTTTTTGCACCGCGTCAAAGCCGGAAAACTGTTTCGAAAACGTAATTTAGTCTGACTAAAAGGCAGGCTGCGGCTTCAATCGATTAGGCGCTCATGACCTGAAGCCGGTTCGATATCGCTGCAGTGCAGCATGTCTGGCCTAGGGCCCAGCTATGTTGCGATTGGCGTTAGCGTTTGCAGGTCTGCGGCGTCGACCCCTTCTTCATCAGCAGCGCCTCGCGTCCATCGATCACGATTGCGTCATGCGTGGCCGCCTGGTAGCGGCTGCTCTGGTTGGCAGGCGACGCCGCAAACTCCTCGGTCGCGCCGTCGGACCCGACCACACGCAACGAGGTGCCGAGATTTTGGATGGCAATCATGCCGTTATTGCCGCATCTGTAGGTGGCCGTGCCTATGCTGGATCGCGGCGCAGTAAGGTCGGTGGTGATCTTGGTTGCAGCTGCCGGGGGCACTGCGGCAGCGATGGACTGCTGAGCTGGCGCAGGCGGGACGGTATTGGCCGCCTTCGGCGCGCCATCCTGCGGCACACAGGCAGCAACGATAACAAGCAACGGAAAAACGGACATCCGAAACGTCCGGCGTAGCGCCATATGCTGTCCTCCCGCGCGGCACATCAGCCACGATGCTTTGCCAAGATCAAGGTCATCCCGACGCAGAGACGAACGCCGCCGTGATGGTGCGGCCAAGCATGGCCGAATGATGGCCTCCGGGTTTTCCATCCAGTCGGATATTAACGGATATTAACCATGTTTACCGAGACATCGCCGCGAAGCGCGTCTGCCTCTTAACAAAGGTTAAGAAAGCGTTAATTTCTGATTCGAGGAGGCCTTCCTCAAGACACGGAGGACGCCATGCGTTCGAATTCGGGCAGATCGCGCCTTGCGGCGCTCATAGTGGCAGCCTCGGTCGCCGGTCTGGCAGCGCCAGCGCTTGCAGGTGCGCGTCATCAGGATCGCGTCTACGCCGATTCCTTCGGTAATCTCGTCATCGACAGCGCCGCCGGCTACAAGCGCATCCTCGTCGGCGAAGGCAGGCTGGCCAAGCAACTGTCCGACTACACCAGCGCCGGCCAGCCCAAGGTGATCTACGAGAACGAGGCCGACGAGATATCGGGCTACAGCGATTGCTACCGGCCGCCGGTGTTCGTGAAGGGCCGCTCCTATATGTACGGCCTCTCCGACGGCGAGATGCCCGAGCTCAGCCCCTGCCGCTAGCTTCCATTGCGGCTGACGACCAGGTGCCGACCGGCCCGGCCGAGACGCGTACGCAATCGCGCCCGGCATTCTTCGCCTGATAGAGCGCCTGGTCGGCGCGCCGCATCAGATCGGCAAAGTCTTCGCTCGGATGAAGTTCGGCGACGCCGAAGCTCGCGGTGCAGCGGTTGTCCATCGGCAATCCGTCGATGGGCAGCGCACCGAAAGCGCTGCGCGTGCCCTCGGCGAACAGCCGGGCGGCGGCAAGATTGGTCCCCGGCAGCATGATGGCGAATTCCTCGCCACCGATGCGGCCGGCGACATGGTGGCCGGCGGCGGCCTCGCGCAGGAAGCCCGCGAACGTCTCGATCACCCGATCGCCGGATGCATGGCCGAAACTGTCATTGACGCTCTTGAAGTGATCGAGGTCGGCGATGACCAGGGCGACCGGCGCGCCTTGCCGCGCCGCGCCCAGCACCGCCAACTCTGCTTGACGAGTGAAGCCGCCGCGGTTGAGCAGGCGCGAAAGCGTGTCCGTCTCCGACTTCGATGTCACCTCGGCGAGTACATCGCGAACCAGGATGGCCAATATCAACAGCGCCAGCGCCAGGCCGAAGACGGTGCCGAGCGATTGCGACACCAGCGCATAGCTGCTTTGCAGATAGGCCTGCGGGTTGGCGCCCCAGCCGCCAAGCGCATGCGCGATGAAAGGCTTCGAGGCGAACTGAAGGCCGCTGGCCGCGAGCACCGCCATCAGGATGCGGTCGAGACGGGCGTGCCTTCTCGACGACCAGACGATGGCCAGCCCAACGAACTGCATGACCGCATAAGGAAGCTGGTAGGCCATCATGCGGATCAGCGACTGGCGCGGCAAATCCTGCACGAAATACACAGCTATGGTCGTGGCGCCCAGGAAGAACAGGATCGGCGTCCACGGTGGCGCCACGCCGTATTTGTACGCCAGCCCGCCATTGAAGGCGATGGTGGCGCCCAGGAACACCGCGAAAGCGGCAACGACCACTGGGCGCGCATTGTCGAAGGCGGGGATGCAGAATTCGATGGCGAAATAGGCCATGCCCAACAGGTAGCCGAACGCCAGCCAGCGCGCTGGCGCGCGGCCGACATCGTGAAACGCAACCGCCATGAAGGATGCCGCCAGCAGGCCGGCAACCGACAAATTGATCAACAGGATGAAGTTGGCGCCGCTCATGTTCTTCCCGCACCCGCGCCCGACAGCTAAGCATCGACGGGCGAAGAAGACGTTAACGCCAACTCGGCCGGACAGGATTCAGCCGGTCCTGAGCGGTTCCGGCACGAACGCCGTTTCCGGCCGCTCATAGGACAGGCGCACGCTGTCACGGCCATTTTTCTTGGCCTTGTAGAGCGCGTCGTCGGCACGGCGCATCAGCGGCTCCAGCGCCTCGTCGCCGCTGCGGGCCGCCACGCCGAAGCTGGCTGTCACCTTCGTCCCGGCAGGAAGCCCATCGACGTGGCCAGCCGAATAGAGCGTGCGCACCGCCTCGGCGAACAGCCGCGCGGCGCCGAGGTCGCTGAGCGGCAGCAGCACGGCGAATTCCTCGCCGCCGATACGCCCGGCCACGCCGCGCGCGCCCGCCGCCGACCGAAGCTTGGCGGCGAAGTCGGCGATCACGCGATCGCCCGCCGCATGCCCGTGCACATCGTTGAGCGCCTTGAAATGATCGAGGTCAGCCAGCACCAGCGCGACCGGGAAGCGGGCCGTGGCGCATTGCCGCAGAAGAAGCATGCCTCGCTCTTCGAAACCACGCCGGTTGAGCAGGCCCGACAGCGGGTCGGTATAGGTCTCGGTCTTCAGCGCTTTCATCACGTCGAGTGCCGCGGCGGAGAACAGGCACAATGCGATGAGCAGCGACAGCAGTGCGTGCGACAGAAGCGCCGTCGTCCAGTAGGACGAGCCATAGAACCCGTCATAGCTGGTGAAGGGGCCGTGCGCGACGACGACGACGAGGGTGCGCACGAAGAAGTTGACGCTCGACAGCAGCGACAGCACGAACAGGATTTTCTCGGTCGGGCCGTTGTTGCGCACCGGGCGCAGTTCGGCTGCGACCAGAAGGCTGATCCCGCCGAAAGCGAAATTCATCGCCAGGATGCGCCAGGTGAGATCCGGCGCGACGAACAGGAACCAGCTCAATGAGCCCAGGCCGCCGCCCGCCAGCAGGCCGATCCCCACATAGGGCACCTTGCGGCCATAGCGGTGGACGATGGCGCTGGACAGGCAGCAGCCGGCGATGGTGAAGCAGATGTTCGACGCCAGCTTGGTTAGCGGCATGCCGATGGGCAAGGTGAAATACTGCAGCAGGAAGCCGACTGCCGAGAGACTGTAGCTGATCGCCAGCACGGCCAGATAGGGACGATGGCGTTGATAGGACCATAGCACGAGGAACGCGGCGCCGAGCGCCAACGCTATTGTCGGGTTGAGCAGCGCTATGAGCAGACCCGTGTCCAAACGACTGTGATTTCCCAGCTTACGTCGGGGAAGACCTTAGAGAGCAAGCGCAAACAAGCGGTTAAGCGACGACGAATATGTGGGCGAACTGGATGAAAAAGACCCCGGAACCGCAAAGCGGTCCGGGGTCTGGTTTGCATTCGAAGCTGGAGCTTTAGCGCTATTTCCACTCGCGGATGTCGACGAAGTGGCCGGCGATCGCCGCCGCCGCCGCCATCGCCGGCGACACCAGATGGGTGCGGCCCTTGAAACCCTGGCGTCCCTCGAAATTGCGGTTCGAGGTCGAGGCGCAGCGCTCATGCGGCTTCAGCCGGTCGTCATTCATGGCAAGGCACATCGAGCAGCCCGGCTCGCGCCAGTCGAAGCCGGCGGCGATGAAGATCTTGTCTAGGCCTTCGGCTTCCGCCTGTTCCTTGACCAGGCCGGAGCCCGGCACGATCATCGCATCGACATGCGGGCTGACCGTCTTGCCTTCGACCACCTTGGCGACGGCGCGCAGATCCTCGATACGGCCATTGGTGCAGGAGCCGATGAAAACGCGGTCGAGCGAGATATCGGTGATCTTGGTGCCCGGCGTCAGACCCATATAGTCGAGCGCGCGCTGCTTGGAGGTGCGCTTGTTTTCATCGGTGATGTCTTCCGGGTTCGGCACGATGCCTTGCACCGATACGACATCCTCGGGCGACGAGCCCCAGGAGACGATCGGCGGCAGCTTGGCCGCGTCGAGCACGATCACCTTGTCGAAATGCGCGCCCTCGTCGGACTGCAGCGTCTTCCAGTATTCGAGTGCCGCATCCCAGGCCGCGCCCTTCGGGGCGCGCGGCTTGTCCTTGACATAGGCGAAGGTGGTCTCGTCGGCGGCGATCAGGCCGGCGCGCGCACCGCCTTCGATCGACATGTTGCAGATCGTCATGCGGCCTTCCATCGACAGCGCTCGGATCGCCTCGCCGGCATATTCGATGACATAGCCGGTGCCGCCGGCAGTGCCGATCTCGCCGATGATCGCCAGGATGATGTCCTTGGCGGTGACGCCTTCCGGCAGCTGGCCGTCGACGCGCACCAGCATGTTCTTGGCCTTGCGCTGGATCAGCGTCTGCGTCGCCAGCACATGCTCGACCTCGGACGTGCCGATGCCGTGCGCCAGCGCGCCGAAAGCACCGTGCGTCGAGGTGTGGCTGTCGCCGCAGACGATGGTCATGCCCGGCAAGGTGAAACCCTGCTCAGGGCCGATGATGTGGACGATGCCCTGGCGGATATCGTTCTCGGAATAATATTCGACGCCGAAATCCTTGGCGTTCTTGGCCAGCGCCTCGACCTGAATGCGGCTTTCCTCGTTCTTGATGCCGAACTTGCGCTCGGGCGAGGTCGAGACGTTGTGGTCGACCACGGCCAGCGTCTTTTCCGGATGCCGGACTTTTCTGCCGGTCATGCGCAAGCCTTCGAAGGCCTGCGGGCTGGTCACTTCATGGACGAGGTGGCGGTCGATGTAGAGCAGGCAGGTGCCGTCATCCTGGCGATCGACGACATGGTCGTCGAAAATCTTGTCGTAGAGGGTGCGCGGTGCGCTCATGTGCGTAAATCCGTCGATATGAGAATGGGAAGAGCAGACGCCTGACTTTCGGCCCGGCGAAACGACCTGGACAGGTCGGCCTAGGGTAGTCGGCTGGTCAGCGCCCCGGACACGCGCGCGAAGAAGCGCGACGGCAGGCGTTTTCTATCCTGCAGCACGAACCCCTTGTAGGCCGGATCGCCAAAAAGCTCTTCCATGGCGTGGCTCATATCAATGTTTTGGCTTTTCGGCAATTGCGTGCCTTTGCGGAACCTTGGTTCCTCGGTCCCACGAAATGGGCTAGGCGATTCACACATCTCGCAGGCCCCAGCCGTGTGCGATGGATTGGAAGTGCTGAAGGCCGTGACGGAAGGTGATTGGGCCTGGTGGC
>NZ_JAMYQF010000086.1:0-21565 GCF_040320745.1 Mesorhizobium sp. M0621
CGCTGCAAACCCGCCGGAAATCGCGCGGGCAACTCAATACTCCCGCCAAGAATATCGAAATCAGCAACGATCAGACTTTTGCAGCAGCCTGCTAAAGCGCATCCACAGCGCGACGCGCTTTAGATGTCGCTGACAGGTGACAAGCCGTCGCGCACAAGCTATGGATGGCGCGTCGAGGACTCAGGGTCTGAGTCCTACCTGTTTGCGGGAGAGAGCAGCGAGAGCTGCCGCCGAAGGGGAAATCGCCCGAAATCTCTCAGGCAAAAGAACCGTAGACGGGAAAGACACTCTGGAAAGTCGGGGTTTGCCCCCGCGCCGAAGGTGTAAGCGCCGCTGACAGAGTTCCGGCTGCGCAAGTCTCTCAGGCTTCAGACAGAGGGGCACGGACTGGTCGCCATTCGCGACCGATTGCGTGCGACTCTGGAGACGACATGACGGGCGACGACAGCAAACACCTTCCCCTCGAAGATATCCATGTGGCCGCTGGTGCGCGCTTTGGCGCCTTCGCCAGCTGGTCGATGCCGCTGACCTATCCAGCCGGCGTCATGAAGGAACACCTTCACACCCGCGAACAGGCCGGCCTGTTCGACATCTCGCATATGAAGCTGTTCGAAATCAGCGGGCCGGAAGCGGTTGCCTTGCTCAACCGCGCCTGCCCGCTGGACGCCGGCGCGCTCGAAATCTCGCAATCCAAACTGTCCTTCTTCCTCAATGAAGCAGGCGGGATATTGGACGATCTGATCGTTACCAGGCTTGGCGACCAGCGCTTCATGGTGGTCGCCAACGCCGGCAACGCCGTCGCCGACGAAAAGCATTTGCGTGCGCTTGCCGCGGATTTCGACGTCAGAGTCGAGCCGCTCGACCGCGTCTTCCTCGCCATCCAGGGCCCTGAAGCCTGGGCAGCCCTTTCCCGTGCCGGCATCGAGACCGGCTCGCTGCTGTTCATGCACGGCGTCGAGCCGCGAAAAAACTGGTTCATGACCCGGTCGGGCTATACCGGCGAGGACGGTTTCGAGATCGGCTTGCCGGAGGCCGATGCGCGCGATCTCGTCGCGAAACTGCTCGACGATCAGCGCGTGCTGTGGATCGGCCTTGCCGCTCGCGACAGCCTGCGGCTGGAGGCCGGGCTCTGCCTGCATGGCCAGGACATCACGCCGGAGACCGACCCGGCCAGCGCCGCCTTGATGTGGGCTATTCCGAAAGACATCCGCGCTTCCGGCACTTTCATCGGCGCCGATGCGCTCCGTGCCGTCGTGGAACGGGGACCCGCGCAAAAGCGCGTTGGGCTGAAGCCGGAAGGCCGCCAGCCGGTGCGCGCCGGCGCTGCGCTCTTTGACGCCGACGGCACGCCCGTCGGCCATGTCACATCAGGCGGCTTTGGCCCGTCGGCCGGCCATCCGGTCGCCATGGGCTATGTCACGGCACCGCTGGCCAAGCCCGGAACACGGGTTTTCGCCGATGTTCGCGGCACGAAAATCCCAGTCGATATCAGCTCCCTGCCCTTCACACCGCATCGCTACCGCAAAGGATGATCTCAATGGCAACGACCTATTTCACATCAGATCACGAATGGCTCCGCGTCGAGGGCGGTATCGCCACTGTCGGCATCACCGATTACGCGCAGGAGCAGCTCGGCGACCTCGTCTTCGTCGAACTGCCGGAGACCGGAAAGAAGCTAAGCAAGGGCGACACCGCCGTCGTCGTCGAATCCGTCAAGGCGGCATCCGATGTCTATGCGCCGGTCGATGGCGAGATCACCGAGGCCAACGGCACGCTGTCGTCGGATCCGTCGCTTGTCAACTCGGCCGCAACCGGGGCCGGCTGGCTGTGGAAGATGAAGCTTGCCGACGAAAGCCAACTCGCCGGCCTCATGGATGAAGCCGCCTACAAAGCCCATATCGGCTGATATCAGGACGTATTGACATGACCGCAGCACTCACTCCCTTCTCGGCCCGCCATATCGGTCCTGATGTCAACGATGTCAGAGCCATGCTTGCCGTGATCGGCGTTCCGTCCGTCGAGACGCTGATCAGCCAGGCCGTGCCGCAGTCGATCCGCCTCGACTTGCCGCTGACCCTGCCCGCACCGGCCAGCGAAGCGGAAGCACTGGCCGAATTGTCGGCGACCATGGCCAAGAATACGGTGCTGAAGAGCTTCATCGGTGCCGGCTATCACGGCGTCCATGTGCCGCCGGTAATCCAGCGCAATTTGTTCGAGAATCCGGCCTGGTATACGGCCTACACGCCCTATCAGGCCGAGATCAGCCAGGGCAGGCTCGAGATGCTGTTCAACTTCCAGACGCTGGTCACCGAATTGACTGGTCTGCCGGTGGCATCGGCATCGCTGCTCGACGAGGCGACGGCGGTGGCTGAAGCCGTCGGCATCGCCTTGCGCCATCACCGCGACAAGCGCACCAAGATCGCATTTGCCGGCACGCCGCATCCGCAGACGTTGGACGTGGTGCGCACGCGCGCGGAGCCGCTCGGTATCGAGATCGATGGCGAGACGATCGACGACAACACCGCCGCCCTGCTCGTCTCCTGGCCGGATACGTTTGGGGTCTATGGCGACCACAAGGCAGCGATCGACAAGGCGCGCGCCACGGGCGCCATCGTCGTCTTCATCGCCGACCCGCTCGGCCTGACGCTGACCGACGCGCCGGCCAAGCTTGGCGCCGACATTGCCGTCGGCCCGATGCAGCGCTTTGGCGTGCCGATGGGCTTTGGCGGCCCGCACGCGGCCTATTGCGCTGTCTCCGACAGGTTGACGCGGCTGATGCCCGGCCGGCTGGTCGGCCAGTCCACCGATAGCAAGGGCCGGCCCGGCTACCGGCTTGCCTTGCAGACACGCGAGCAGCATATCCGCCGCGACAAGGCGACGTCCAACATCTGCACTGCTCAGGCGCTGCTCGCCAACATGGCGACCGCCTACGCCATCTGGCACGGCCCCGCCGGGCTGCAGGCGATTGCCGGGCGCATCCATGCGCTGGCCAACCGTCTCGCAAGCGGCCTCGACGCGGCAGGCGTGTCGGTGCTCGGCGCCAGCCGTTTCGACACTGTGACCGTGAAGACCAAGGGCAAGGCGGCGCAGATCGCCACTGCGGCTGAAAAGACCGGCCAGCTGCTGCGCGTCATCGATGCCGACCATGTCGGCATCAGCTTCGACGAAACCTCGACCGATGCCGATCTCGATGCGATCGCGGCCCTGTTCGGCGCCAAGGCCGCTCCGTCGGCGGACAGCACCGTGCCTGGCAAGCCGCGTGGCAAGGAATTCCTGACCCAGCCGGTCTTCCACGAAAACAAGTCGGAAACCGAGATGATGCGCTTCCTGCGCCGGCTGGCCGACAAGGACCTGGCGCTCGACCGCGCCATGATCCCGCTTGGATCCTGCACCATGAAGCTCAACGCGGCGGCTGAAATGATGCCGGTAAGCTGGCCTGAAATCGCCAATTTGCATCCCTTCGCGCCGGCCGCGCACTCGGCCGGCTATCGCGCCATGATTGGCGAGCTGGAAGGATGGCTGTCGGAGATCACCGGCTTCGATGCCGTTAGCCTGCAGCCCAATGCCGGCAGCCAGGGCGAGTATGCCGGGCTGCTTGCAATCCGCGCCTATCATCGCTCGCGCGGCGAAGGCCATCGCACCGTCTGCCTGATCCCTTCCTCCGCTCATGGCACCAATCCGGCAAGTGCGGCGATGGCCGGCATGAGCGTTGTCGTCGTGCGCTGCCTGGAGGACGGCAATATCGACATGGACGATATGAGGGCCAAGGCCAACGAGCATTCCAAGAATCTCGCGGCGCTGATGTTCACCTACCCCTCGACGCATGGCGTCTACGAGGAAGGTGCACGCCACCTCTGCGCCCTCATCCACGAGCATGGCGGCCAGGTTTATTTCGATGGCGCCAACCTCAACGCCCTGGTCGCCTTGGCGCGGCCCGCCGATATCGGCGCCGACGTCTGTCATATGAACCTGCACAAGACCTTCTGCATCCCTCATGGCGGCGGTGGCCCGGGCATCGGCCCGATCGGCGTCAAGGCGCATCTGGAGCCCTATCTGCCCGGCCATGTCACCGAGGGTTCTGCGCACGCCGTGTCGGCCGCGCCGTTCGGCAGCGCCTCGATCCTGCCGATCACCTGGATGTATATCCGCATGATGGGCGCCGCCGGACTGAAGCAGGCGACGGAGACCGCCATCATCTCGGCCAACTACGTGGCGACACGGCTCGCGCCGCACTTCCCACTTCTCTACAAGGGTCGGCACGATCGTATCGCGCATGAATGCATCCTTGACACCCGTGTGCTCAAGGAGAGCGCCGGCATCAGTGTCGATGATATCGCCAAGCGCCTGATCGACTACGGCTTCCACGCGCCGACCATGTCCTTCCCGGTCGCCGGCACGCTGATGGTGGAGCCGACCGAATCCGAGCCCAAGCGCGAGCTCGACCGCTTCTGCGAGGCGATGATCGCCATCGCAGGCGAAGCGGCGAAAGTCGCCAGGGGCGAATGGCCTTTGGCCGACAATCCGTTGGTCAACGCGCCGCACACCGCCGCCGAGGTGCTGGCCGGCCAGTGGACTCATCCCTACTCGCGCCTGGAGGCGGCCTATCCCGCCGGCGACGCCGACACGGCAGCCAAGTACTGGCCACCTGTGTCACGCATCGACAATGTCGCGGGCGACCGCAACCTGGTCTGCTCGTGCCCGCCCCTGTCGGACTATCTGGGAGCGGCGGAATAATTAAGCGGAGCGCAAGGCCGGCTTGACCGGGTCGGCCTTGCCTGGTGCCGCCCGACCGATGACGCAATTTCGGCCGGCGCGCTTGGCGGAATAGAGCGCCGCGTCGGCTTCGCCAAGCACGTCATCGAGGGTGCGGCCGTTTACCTCGCCAAAGCCGAGGCCTCCGCTGACCGTGCTGCGCAACTTGCCATGTTGGGTGGCGACGATCTCGGTGCCGAAGGCCACACAGATCTTGCTGGCGAGATCATGGGCCCTCTCTTCCGTCATTCGCGACATGACTACGGCGAATTCCTCGCCACCCAGGCGAAATGCGTCGACACCGGTCCTGGCATATTTCTTGATCACCGCGGCGAAACGGCACAAAACCTGATCCCCGACCGGGTGGCCATAGACATCGTTCGTCCGCTTGAAATGATCGAGGTCGAACATGACGACGGACATGAACGGACCGAAACTCCGCGCGCCGTAGAGCGACGTCAACGCCCGGCGGTTCATCAGCCCCGTCAGCGGGTCGGTCATGGTCTCGGCCTTCAGCTCGATCTGCGCCTGCAGATGGTGAAGCGAGAGCGTCAAGGCGCCAAGCCCGGTCATGCAGGCCACGGCCACGACGGAATTCAGGCGTTCGGCCCAGTTGTCGGGCGCGACCGCGAGCGTCCATTGCCCCTTGGTCAGCAGAACCACGCCGCAAAGCGCAAACGAAACCGCGCAGGTGCCGCTCAGAAACGAAACCACAAGCAAGATCCGGCGATCATGGCTGCCGTTGATCCAGAACATGCAGCCGATCGCCGACAGCAGCGCCGTCACCGTTGTGTAGGTGACGATGAAGCCGACGCCGTCAAGGCCCAGGAAGGTGACGGCGGCACAGACAGCCATGGCGGCAAGCGCCGGTGCAACCGCACGTCTGTAGCCGGGCACGCCCAGATATTGCATGGCCGACACGCAAATGATCAGGAACCCCAGGCTGAGCAGCGCAAGCACGATCTGGCAAAGCAGTGGATCGGGATCCTTGGTGTATTGCCAGAACAGGACCACATGCGCGACGAGCACCAGAATGCCGCACGCCACCGTCAGCACGAAACCTGCCTTGGGCGCGGTGAACCAGATCGCAAACATGGTGACGCTAAGGCAGATGCCCGACAGCGCGGCTGCGAGCAGGAGCGAACTGAAGTCCAGCATATCGGGCGAAGGCCTCTCGAGCGTCGACGGGGTTGCGCCGTATTCTAGGTCAGCGGCAGCTCTCAGACATGGTTTTCGGCCGATCTTTCGACGCAACCTGCCGATAGGGTTTACAAAGCGTCGATGCCTTATGTCCCGAAACCGGACCCCTAGAGCAACGATCAGATCAACCCTTGTTCAGCAAGGCGAGATTGGCGTTGACGACGGTGGGATCAGCCATGCCCGCCTTCGCTTCGAGCAGCAACGCCTTGGCCCTCTTGCGATTGCCGCGCAGCAATTGCGAATAGCCCATGTTGTTGACGATCTGCGGCTTGCGGCCGGCGACTTTCAAAAGCTGGCCGTAGGCACGGTCGGCGAAGTCGAAGCGGCCGAGTTCATCATAGGAAGCGGCAAGCCCCATCCAGGCCTCGGCATTGTCGGCCTTCAACTCGACGGCCTTGCGGAAGTGCTTTTCGGCGAGGCCGTAATTGGCGTCGCGAAACTGCGCCTTGCCTTGCGCCAGATCGGAGGTGTCGGTGTTCTTTGCCGTCGGTTGGATGGCGGTGGTCTTGGTGGTGTCGACGCCGCCCGTCGTACAGCCAGACATCATCAAGACGGCCGCCAACGCGGCCATTGCCGTGAAATTATTGTGACGCATGCCCCTGCCTCATCGCCCGATTTGCCGGGTCGTTCTTCAGGAAACACCTTATATGAGAGACGATTAAACTTCGGTGCCGAAACGCCGCTAAAATTTGGTTTCGGACACACCAGCCATTAACCACCAGGCACAAGACGGGCTTTCACGGCTCCAAGGCTTTGAGCCTCTCGGGAAACTGGTAGCGATTGCCGTCATAGCGCAGCCGGTAGGTGCGCTTCAGGGACTTGCCGGGATGAGACTGGCACTCACCATTCTCGTCGACGGACGGATTGTCCGTATCCACCCGCTCGATCACGGTGATGTCGTGATAGCCATGGTGGCTTGCCGGGCTCATCGCCAGGCTGACCAGGCTCGACTGAAAGGATCCCGCGCAACTGGCGTCGCCTTCGCCGCCAAAGCCGGCCACGTCGATGCCGTCGAGCACCAGGCGCAGGGCATCGCCGGCAAGGGCATAGAGCCGCAGGTCGGTTTCCCTGAAGGGGTTGGGCTGCGAATGATTTGCCATTTCGATGCGCAGGCCGAAGGCACTGACATCGGACGCCAGCCTGTAGCGGCCGGTATCGAATTCGATCTTGCGGATGGCGATGGCATCGTCGGTGATCAGCCCGGGCTGGAGCAGGCGCTGGCGCACCTGCAGGCTGTTCCTGTCGACGACCAGAAGCTCGATATCGCCGACATGCCCGTCGTCGCGGGACTGGGCGCTGTCGATCAGCGGCACCGCGACCAACAGCAGGTCGTCATGGGCGGGCCAGATCTTGCAGACCAGGCCAAATGGCATGTCGCTATCCGGACGCGTCAGGGCGATGCTGATATGGGGTTCGAGCGTGAACGAGGCGCCGTCGGCGCTCTTTTGAGCCTTGGGATAGGCCTGCTGCACCAAGGCGGAAGCATCGCCGCAGTCGTCGGCCGCAGCCCATGCGGGCGACAAACTGGCCGCGGTAAGGCCGACGAAGAGGAAGAGGGTGCGCAACAGCATTCGCATGGGCTTCTCACTCATTTGCGCGTTTGCGGACTGTGCCTGAGCCGAGGACTCGCGCGAAGCCAAACTGGGCAAGCTCTAAGAAACGAGCAAAGCGTACTATTTCATACAGAGCTGTCATCGCAACCGATCCTGAGTTCCTCAATTATCACGCCACGCACGAATAGATCCTTCTCCGTTTGAAATAGACGTCTTGATAAAGTCGGTCGGCCAGTTTGGGTGCTGGCGCTGCTCACCAGCCTCTATGCTCGCAATGTAGCTGAACAGGGTATCGACAATTTCGTCAGCATCGGCGGGAGGCCACCAGTCGCGCAAGCTCCTGGCCAGACTTCTCTCAGGGGTTGACGCCGCCGGAGACATCAGGAGGAGCGGAGCAATGCCAGCCAAACTCCTATCGGCGGTCGCAAAGATATAACGCTCTTTGTCCTTTACGCCTTGCTGAACCCGCCCGACGAAATCGCTTAAATGAGTTATGTCCCAAGCGGCATTCTTCACGCCGTCGATAGCACGTTCACGATCGGCAGATCTGAGTTGCTTAATCAGCCGTCGTCTCTTTGCAAATGGCGAGAAATACATTGTCGCGAAAACGGCTGCGGGACCCGCGAAGATGAAATCATCGAACATCCAAGCAAACAGCCGCTTAGTGCGTTGCAAATGACTGATAGATTCCAGCTCAATTTGGGCAATCTTGAGGGCGACTATGTAGTTTCGGTTCCAACGACGAAGTGGAAATGCGAGGTCCTCAGTACCCTGCTCCGGCAATGAATGAATGTCCAGCGTCGTACTCCGCCCAAGGGCTACGTCTATCC
Source organism: Mesorhizobium sp. M0621 (assembly GCF_040320745.1). Taxonomy (NCBI): domain Bacteria; kingdom Pseudomonadati; phylum Pseudomonadota; class Alphaproteobacteria; order Hyphomicrobiales; family Phyllobacteriaceae; genus Mesorhizobium; species Mesorhizobium sp. M0621. The sequence continues at coordinate 8,336 of NZ_JAMYQF010000086.1, forward strand.
AAGATTTGGCACCAGCACGATCAGCGGCACGAAACCAAGCAAGTTCCTCATGAGCAATTGAATTTCCTTGGCGATGCGCAAGTTCGTGGAATGCGATCGACGGCTCAATCTGAAGATCAGTCGCCTGGGCGAACGCCATGAGACGAACCGCTATGAGCGAAGGAATACTCGCGGGAAACTCCAATCCTAAGCGTGCTATTCTGGCCATTCGCGATGCAAGATTCCGATCCGGCAGGATCGTAGTATTAAGTCCCTCAAGCTGACGTGCGTAGATCAGACCGCTCAGGGAGAGCAATCCCGCTTGCGGCGCAACGTAACCAGGCACAAGGACGCCACCCTCAGTCAGGCTATTCGCTATCAATTGTACATCATCAAGGGGGTAGTCAGCCGGAACAAACGTAAATACCGTGTCAGACACGCATCACCTCTCCATATGCACCGGGCTCGATTCTGATCTGTTGCGAATTACACGAATACCAGAAGAGCGGGCAATTCATGGTCATTCAGGTATTTGTCGACGACAGCGGAGGAAAGGGGCACACTCGTCATTTCGCGCTGGTCGGCCTGCTAGGCTTCTCTGAAGCTTGGGTGGATTTTTCAAACGAATGGGTCAATTGTCTACGCCAACATCCAGCAATTGAAATCTTCAAGATGAACGAGGCCGCCGCTCGCCGAGGGCAATTTCGAGGAATGACCGAAGCTGAACGCGACGAGAAACTTCGTCTCCTCGCCCAAGTGATCAATCGTCACGCTAAGATTACCACATTTTCCGTGATTGATTTGGATGCTCACGCGCTAACTTGGGCTCATATGCCGAAACCCCACAGCGAACCGTATTTTTGGCCCTTTCAAAATACGATCATGGCAGCGTGCCACACTCTATGGGATGCGGGTTGGCGGGAGAAATTCGAGATCATCTACGATGAGCAAGTTATCTTTGGTCCACGCGCCAAGCTCTGGTATCCTGTCATAAAGCGCCTATTCGAGATTCAGTTTCCAGAGCAGAGCTCGATTTTGCCGGACGAGCCCTTATTTCGATCAGACAATGTTTGTATTCCTATTCAAGCGGCAGACATGTTTGCGTGGTGTAGGCGTAAGGCTACAGATACTGGGGGGCATATCGATTTCGAATGGCTTCTGGAGGAATTTGGAAATCTGCAGGAGACTGAATACTCGCAGTACTATGACCTCGATAGAATGAGAGCAGTGTCAGAAGAGGCATTCAGAATCGCAGCTGAAGGCAGCGTCCCAGAGGAAATTAGTTCAATCTATCTCGCTACCAGGGAATTGATGAAACGCCGTTGAGCGTTCAAATTCTTGGAACCTGGTTGCCGTCAGGTCCCGCATCAAAGGCACCGCCCATCACTGATTAAGCGGATTCAAATCGAACTGTTAATGCGCCGTCATTTTGACGATGACTGGAATGGCCGCAATCATCAACACCACCGGCAGGATGCACACCACCACCGGCACCGACATCTTGGCCGGCAGGGCGTGCGCCTTTTCCTCGGCCAGCGACATGCGCTTGTGGCGCATGTCGTCGGAAAAGACACGCAGCGCCCCCGACAGGCTGGTGCCGAGTTCCTTGGACTGCTGCAGCAGCGTGGCGAAGGAGCGCACCTCGTCCAGGCTGAGACGATCGGCGAGCGCCTTCAGCGCATCGTCAAGGCTGCGCCCGGCCCTCAGTTCCAGCGACACCAGCTGCAGGTTCTGGCTGAGCGCGGGATAGGTCTTGGCGAGTTCCTTCGAGACACGCTCGATGCCGGCCTCCATGCTCATACCGGCATCCGAGCAGACGATCATCAGGTCCATGAAATCGGGAAAGCCGTTGCGGTACTCACGCCTGCGTTCCCGCACTTTCTGGCTCAGCACCAGGCCGGGCAGAAAATAGCCGCCCGCTCCTGACAGGATGACGAATGTCCAACGGCTGGCCATCGTCGCGTCCGGGTTGGCCATCCAGCGGTTGAGCACAAAGACACCGATTGCCGTGCCGATCATCGCGGTGAACCGGATCAGGAAGAACGTGCCGACAGCGCGCGGCTCCATGTATCCCGCCTGGATGAGCTTCATGCGCAGCCGGGCGACATTTTCGGGATCGCTCTTGGCGTAGAATTCCTGCGCCCTCTTCACCGCCTTCTCGCGCACGACGCCGGTATTCTTCTTCTGCACCGGTTCGGGTTTCGCGGCCACGGGACCGTCATCGACCTTGAGCCGGCGCTTGACCTCGTTGCGATCGCCCTTCGCCGCCATCATCGGCCAGGCGACAGCGGCAGCACCCGCGGCCAGCAGCATGATGGCCACCGGCATCAACGAGGTCGGCGCGAGCGAGGCGAGGAATTCGATGAAGCCCTGCATTTCAGAACTTGAAATTCGACATCTTGAACATCATCCAATTGCCCAACATCAGCCAGGTGATCGAGCCACCCATCAGGTACCATGTCTTTGGCTCATCCCAGACGTCGCGGTAGAATCCCGGCATCACCGCCATGATGGCGGTAAACAGCAACACCGGGACCGCCGTCAGGATGTAGGCCGACATTCGGCCTTCCGTCGCAATGGCGCGCACCTTGCGGCGTAGCTTGCCGCGCTCGCGGATCGTCGTCGCCAGGCCGTCGAGGATCTCGCGCAGATTGCCACCCGAACTGGCCTGGATCGAGACGGCGGTGACGAACAGCGGCAGATCCTCCTGTCCGACCCGGTCGAACAGCGAGTTCAATGCCGAAACCAGATCGGAACCATAGGTCACTTCGTCTGCGATGACGCCGAATTCGGTGCCGATCGGGTCGGGCATCTCGCGCGCCACCATGGCGATCGCCACCGGCACCGGATGGCCAGCCTTCAGGCCACGCGTGATCAGTTCCAGCGCCTCCGGCAGCTGTATGCCGAACCGCTTCACCCGGCGCTTGCGCTTGAAACGCAACGTCAGCACTGGCAGCACTGGCACAAGCACCACAAACAGGACAAGCCCCATCAGCGGCGGCAAGCCGTACCAGATGGCGACCAAGGCCATGGCCATCGCCACGCCGCAAGTGATCATCAAGAATTTCGACAGCGGCATGATCATGCCCGACTGGGTTCGCAGGGCGCGAAACCGGTCCGGCGAAAACAGCGGGGTGCCTGCGTCGAGGCCGCGCTCCTTGCGCAGCTGGACAAGCACCTGCTCCTGGCTGATCTTGTTTTCCTGCAGCTTCATGCGCCGGTTGATGGCGGTGCGCTTGTCGCTGCGGCCGGCAAAAAGCAGGTAGCACGCCTCGGCGATCAGGATGCCGGTCAGTGCTGCCGCGGCATAGACGACATAGATCGCGCTGAGTCCGTCGAACACTGGCTACTCCTGCGGCCGGCCGGGTTCGAAATATCGTCCGGGGAACTCGATGCCCATGGCGCGCAGATCCTCGAGGAAACGCGGCCGGATGCCGGTCGCCTCGTAGTGGCCGAGTATCTTGCCGTCTGCCTCCATGCCGGTACGCACAAAGCGGAAGATCTCCTGCATCTGGATGACATCGCCTTCCATGCCGGTCACCTCGGCGACACTGGTCACCTTGCGCTTGCCGTCGGACAGGCGCGTCAGTTGGACGATCAGGTCGAGCGCGCTGGCGATCTGGCTGCGGATCGACTGCACCGTCATCGGCATGCCCGTCATGCCAAGCATCTGCTCGAGCCGTGAAATGGCGTCGCGCGGCGTGTTGGCGTGGATGGTCGCCATCGACCCTTCGTGGCCGGTGTTCATCGCCTGCAGCATGTCAAAGGCTTCCTCGCCGCGGCACTCGCCGAGGATGACGCGGTCGGGACGCATGCGCAGCGCGTTCTTGACCAGGTCGCGCTGCTTCAGCTCGCCATGGCCTTCGATGTTGGCGGGGCGCGTCTCCATGCGCGCGACATGCGGCTGCTGCAGCTGGAGTTCTGCCGCGTCCTCGATGGTGATCAGTCGCTCGTCTTCCGGAATGAAGGCCGACAGCGCATTGAGCATGGTCGTCTTGCCGGTACCGGTGCCGCCCGAAATGATCGTCGTCTTGCGGGCATGCACGGCCGCCGCCAGCACCTCGGCCATGTTCTGGGTAATGGCGCCGAATTCGACCAGTTTGTGCAGGCCGAGCTTGTTCTTGGAGAATTTGCGGATCGACACCAGCGGCCCGTCGACCGCCACCGGGCGGATGGCCGCGTTGAAACGCGAGCCGTCCAGCATGCGCGCATCGACCATCGGTTGTGATTCGTCGACGCGGCGCCCGACCGCGGCGACGATCTTGTTGACGATGCGCAACAGATGCGCCTCGTCCTTGAACGGAATGTGGACCGGCTGCAGCTTGCCCTTCTTTTCGACAAAGCAGTTCAGGTGGCCGTTGATCAGGATGTCGTTGATGTCGGGGTCCTTGAGCAGTGGCTCGAGCGGACCGAGGCCGACCATCTCGTCGACGATGTCGTCGACCAGCGCATCAAGCTCGACGGTGTTGATCGCCATCCGCTCCTGCTTGGTCTTTTCCGACACGAAATCATGCACTTGCCGGCGCATCTCATCCTTGGGCAAACGCTCCAGCGCGACGAGATTGATCTCCTCGAGCAGCAGCCGATGGATACGCACGCGCGCATCAAGCACCTTGTTGGCATTCTTTGCTGGCGCTGCGTCCGGCTTGGCCGGCAAAGCCTTTCGGTTCGTCGGTATGACGACGGCATGATGGGCGACCGGTATTGATTCAGGCGCGCGCTGCGGACGCGCATCGCGGTTCTGCAGGGTGGAAAAGCGGCTGGTCATCCGGCCTTCCTCTTCAGCAATCCACGGCCCATGCCAAACAGCGAGCGCGATTTCGCCCGGGTTGGGACCGCCTCCTCCGGCAGGATGATCTTCTTCAAATCGTTGATGACATTGGCGTTCGGATCGATCTCGTGCAGCGGCACGCCGCGATCGACCGCCTCGCGCACCAACCGGTAGTTGTTGGCGATGCCGCCGACGAAATGCTCGCCGAGGATCTCCTGGACGTCAGCCTGCTTGATGCCGTTGTCGAACATCTTCTGTTCGAAACGGTTGACGATGACGTTCGGCTTCACTTCCTTGCCGGCGGTCTCGTAGACCGCCTGGATCAGCCGCTGCGTGTGGCGCAGGCACGGCACCGTCATTTCCGCGACGATGTAGAGCTTGTTGGAACCGAGCAGCACCGTCTCTGTCCACGGGAACCAGGTGCGCGGCATGTCGATGACGACATTGTCGAAATAGGCCGAAACAAGGTCCAGCATGCGCACCACGACATCGGTCTTGAACGAGCGCATTTCCGAGGGATGTGTCGGCGCCGCCAGCACGCAAAGTCCGCTGGCGTGTTTCGACAACATCACATCGAGCAATTGGCGGTCGAGGCGCTCGGGCTGGTTCTCGATCTCGGTGATGTCGAAACGCGGTTCGAGGTCGAGATATTCGGCACAGGCGCCCTGTTGGAAATTGAGGTCGACCACGCAAGTCGACGCGCCGCGCGTTACCGAGTGATGCAGCTGGAAGGCGGTTTGCAGCGCCAGCGTCGTGGTGCCGACGCCGCCCGCGGCCGGCATGAAGGTGTAGATCTGCGACTCGGTGTTTTCCTCGCGCCCTGGGCCCTGCAGCGCCCGCACCACGGAGCGCACGAGATCGGCGGTGGTGATGGGCTTGACCAGGAAATCCGCGACCTTGAGCTGCACCAGGATGCGCACCGCGGCCGCGTTGAACTCTTGCGTGACGACGACGACAGGCACCTTGTCCTCCAGCCGGCGCATGATGCGCTGCAGCCACTCGACCTCCTCCAGCCTTGCCGCATCCATGTCGACGATGATGGCGCCGAAGTCGGCTTCCTGGATCTCGCCGCGCAGTTCGGTAATACTCTTCTCCACTGTCGAGAGCTGAATGATCTCGGAGGCGGCGAATGCGGTCCGCGTGTCCTGCACAAAGGTCCTGTCGGTCGATACGAGCAGGATCTTCCTGGTCTTGATGCCGTTTGCCATTCTGTCAGCCTGTCAGGTCGCCCGTTGACCAGTTGCCCGTTGAATCAGTTGCCCGTGGTGGACTGCGACGCCTTCGCATCGGCCGCCTGGTCGGGTGTGACGTCCGCCGCGCTGCCGCGCTGGGCGGGCACCAGAAGCCTGGTGTTCTGGACCCCGTACTTCCAGGGATCGACCATCTGCATGACGGTGTTGGCGGCCTGCGCCTCGCCCGCGCCGGTCGTCGGCCCCTCGCTGCGCACATAATCGTCGCTGGTGCAGCCGGCGGCAAAGCCGGCCAGCAGCAAGGCGATGCTCGATCTCAAGACCACACGCATGGCTTCAGTCCTTCGGCAGGTCGAGGAAATGCCCCGCCGAAGCAGGAGCAGCAGGTTGGGTGACACGGCCGTCGGCCAACGCCACGGTGCGACCGGTATCGGCGCCCTTCACTTCGTCGGTGTTGTTGAGGAAATAATCGGCGTTGCTGGCCGGCTGCGTACCGTCGGTCGGTTCCACCAGCTTCTTCGACGGATCGACCGGCTTGACCAGATAGGGCGTTACGATGATGACCAGGTCGGTCTCGCGCCGCTGATAGGATTTCGAGGAGAACAGTGCCCCAAGCACCGGCATCTTGCCGAGGCCGGGAATGCGCGACGTGGTGATGTCGTTCTGCGACTGCAGCAATCCGGCGATCATGAAGCTCTGGCCGTTCTTCAGGTCGACCGACGTCCTGGCGCGGCGCACGATGAAACCAGGCACTGAAATGTTGCCTATGTTGTAGGACGCGGACGCGTCGATCGAGGAGACTTCCGGCGCGATGTCCAGGCTGACCAGCCCGTCCTTCAGGACCGTCGGCGTGAAATCCAGGCTGACGCCGTATTTCTTGTAGCTGACCGAGATCTTGCCGTTGTCCTCGGAGACCGGAATCGGGAATTCGCCGCCGGCGAGGAAGCTGGCCGTTTGGCCAGACCGGGCGATCAGGTTCGGCTCGGCCAGCCGGCGGGCGAGACCACGCTCCTCCAGCGCTTTGATGGCGATATCGATCGAGACGCCATTCGACAAAAGCCGGCCGATGATCTCGCCGGTGCCGGCAGTCGGCACTGTACCCGGATCGATCGTCACATCGCGTCCGCCGATGCCATAGGCGAAATTGGCGGCGTATTTGGCGCCCAGATCCTGGCCCGCCTGGCGGTTGATCTCGACGAAGCGGACATTGAGCTGGACCTGCTGCGACGATGAGATGTTGACCGAGTTGATCACCTCTTCGGTGCCGGAAAAGCGTGTCGCGATCTTGTTTGCCTTGTCGGCGGCGACCGCATCATCCGCCTCGCCCGACAGGACGACACGGCCATTGGCCGAGCCGACCTTGATCCTGGCATCCGGCACGCTGGCGCGAATGGTGCTGGCCAGTTGGTCGGTGTCGAGCGTCACCTCGATGTCGACGGTGCCGACAAGCTGCTTCTTCTCATCGAACAGCGCGATACCGGTGGTGCCGAGATTGTTGCCGAGCACATAGAAGGACTTATCGGTCAGCGGATTGACGTTGGCGATCTCCGGATCGCCGATGACGATCTGGTAGAAGGCGGCACTCGTCATGATCGTCTTCGGTTTACCCTTGGCAACCTTGATCGACGCATTCTTGGTCGACGACACATAAACGATGTCGTTGTCGGCCCTCGCCGAGGCGCCGAAGGCCAGCATCGCGGCGGCCGCCAGCGAAGCTGCGACAGCGATAGTGCGCAAAACGCGCAACCGCCCCATGACCCTATATGTGATCAGCCCGAACATTGTCCCGTCCTCGCCCAGTCCCCACTGGCTTCTATTTCTGGTCCCGTGAAGGAACCTGGTATTCCTCGGCCTTTGTGCCGCGCGTCACGATGACGGTCTTGAACTTCGGTTTCTCCGGCTCTTTCACCACGGCATCGAACAGCGAACCGGAAGCGGCCTGCACGTTCGAGGCGACCGATCCACCGAACGAAGAGATGGTGGTGACGCCGCCCTTGCCGTCACCGCCTTCGCTGGCGGACCGAAGCGACAGGGACAAGGTGCCGACGGTGCGGGCGAGCGCCACCTTCTGCGCGCCGTCTGTCGTCACCTCGATGGTCACCGAATTGGAAATCTGCGGCGTCGTCTGGCGCTCATCGGCGCCCTGCCCGACGCTCAGCACCTTGGCATCGGCCACGACGATCTCGGAGGTGACCGTCGATCCGGACGCTCCCTGCGCGTTCTTGGACACTTCCTGGATTTCGCCGGCATCGCGCGTCAGCACTACATCGACACGGTCGCCCGGCGTGACGAAGCCGCCGACACCGGCGATCTCGTCGGTGCGGATTGTCACCGCCCGCATTCCCGGCGTCATCATGTTGGAGAGCGTCGCGCGGCCGTTTGGCCCGGACAGCTTGGTCAGCAGCAACGGTTCGTTGACCTCGATCGGCGACAGCACCACGCGGCTGCCCTCGCCGAGCAAGCCATCGATGGTGGCGAAGGCGCCCTGCGGCAGGGAATCTTGCGGCCACGGGATTTCGCTGAGTTTTGTGCGGTCAAGCTCCATGCCATAGCGCAATGGAGCATTCGCCACCACGATGGTCTTGAACTCGATCTTGGGTGCGACGGGCGCTGCGATCGACGCCGTCTTCTCTTCGGAATCGGCTTTAGCCTGGCTTTTGACCCAGAAATCCGCGGCAAAGATCGAGATCGCGCCGAAAACGGCGGCGATGCCGATCATCGATATGGCCTTGCCCCTCACGCCGAAACCCCTGATGCCCACAGTTTCTTGTTTTGTTGGGCTAACGCTAGGCGGCATTGTTAAAGAATCAGGAATCTTGCGCGGAGGCATTTGACCTATTTCCGCCGGCTTGGTTATCGAATGGTTTTGGGGTAAGAGGGGCCAGATCCCCGAACGGAACAGGAACCTCGGTCGCTTGGCGCTGAAAAGCGTGGCAGTATCGCGAGGTGATTCGCAGCACCGGACCCTATGGCAGGCATGGACGACAACAACGATCTCTTCGGCACAATTGACAAGCAGCCGCAGCCGGTTCGCGCGCCGGCGCGCCCGGCGGATCCGCTGGTGCAGGCCACCAGGCGTCCTGCCGCGACCAAGGATGGCAGCGAGGGCTATAGCGCCGCCGACATCGAGGTGCTGGAAGGGCTGGAGCCGGTGCGCCGCCGGCCAGGCATGTATATTGGCGGCACCGACGACAAGGCGATGCACCATCTGTTCGCCGAGGTCATCGACAATTCGATGGACGAAGCCGTGGCCGGCCATGCCACCTTCATCGATGTCGAACTCTCGGCCGACGGCTATCTCACCGTCACCGACAATGGCCGCGGCATTCCGGTCGACCTGCATCCGAAGTTCAAGAAGCCGGCGCTCGAAGTAATCATGACGACGCTGCATTCGGGCGGCAAGTTCGACTCGAAGGTCTATGAGACATCGGGCGGCCTGCATGGTGTCGGCGTGTCCGTGGTCAACGCGCTGTCTGACCATCTCGAGGTCGAGGTCGCGCGCGGCCGCCAACTCTATCGCCAGCGCTTTTCGCGCGGTATTCCCGTGACCGGCCTGGAGCATTTGGGCGAGGTCCACAACCGGCGCGGCACAAAAACCCGCTTCCACCCCGACGAGCAGATTTTCGGCAAGGGCGCGGCGTTCGAACCGGCGCGGCTCTACCGCATGACGCGCTCGAAGGCCTATCTGTTCGGTGGCGTCGAAATCCGCTGGACCTGCGACCCGTCGCTGATCAAGGAAAAGGACCAGACCCCGGCCAAGGCGGAATTCCATTTTCCCGGCGGCCTGAAGGACTATCTCAAGGCATCACTCGGCGACGAGTTCCAGGTGACGCGCGAAATCTTCGCCGGCAAGAGCGAGAAACAAGGCGGCCATGGAGCGCTCGAATGGGCGGTGACCTGGTTCGGCGGCGACGGCTTCATCAATTCCTACTGCAACACCATCCCGACCGGCGAAGGCGGCACCCACGAAGCCGGCTTCCGCAATGTCCTGACGCGGGGCCTGCGCGCCTATGCCGATCTCGTCGGCAACAAGCGCGCATCCATCGTCACCTCGGAAGACGTCATGATCTCGGCGGCGGGCATGCTGTCGGTGTTCATCCGCGAGCCGGAATTCGTCGGCCAGACCAAGGACAGACTGGCGACGATCGAGGCCATTCGGATTGTCGAGACCGCCATCCGCGACCCATTCGATCATTGGTTGGCCGACAATCCGCAGGAAGCGTCGAAGCTGCTCGAATGGGTGATCGCGCGCGCCGACGAGCGGGTGCGCCGACGCCAGGAAAAGGAAGTATCGCGCAAGAGCGCGGTGCGCAAATTGCGGCTGCCCGGCAAGCTCGCCGACTGCACGCAAAACGCCGCTGCAGGCGCCGAACTCTTTATCGTCGAAGGTGACTCGGCCGGCGGCTCGGCCAAGCAGGCGCGCGACCGCGCCAGCCAAGCCGTGTTGCCGCTGCGCGGAAAAATCCTCAACGTCGCCAGCGCCGGCAACGACAAGCTTGCCGGCAATCAGCAGATCTCGGACCTGATCCAGGCGCTGGGCTGCGGTACGCGGTCGAAATATCGCGACGAGGATTTGCGCTACGACCGGGTCATCATCATGACCGACGCCGACGTCGACGGCGCTCACATAGCCTCGCTGCTGATCACCTTCTTCTACCAGGAGATGCCGGCGCTTGTGCGTGGCGGCCATCTCTATCTTGCGGTGCCGCCGCTTTACTCGATCAGGCAAGGCGGCAAGGTCGCCTACGCCCGCGACGACGCGCACAAGGACGAGCTTCTGCGCACCGAGTTTACCGGGCGCGGCAAGGTCGAGCTTGGCCGATTCAAGGGTCTGGGCGAGATGATGGCCGCCCAGCTCAAGGAGACCACCATGGATCCGAGGAAGCGCACGCTGCTCAGGATCGACGTCATCGACGCCGAGGCGGCGACCAAGGACGCAGTCGATGCGTTGATGGGCACCAAGCCGGAGGCCCGCTTCCGCTTCATCCAGGAACGCGCCGAATTCGCCGAGACGGAAGTGCTGGATATCTAGCCGACGGCCGGTTTAGCCTGCGCTTCTGATACGGAGACCAGCATGTGATCTCGGCGCGGCTGAAGGGTTATTTCGAGACGAGTTTAGCGGGGTTGGCGCAACCGACGCGCTCGGACTGGATTTTTGCCCTGCGCACCGTTTCGGCCGGCCTGATCGCGTTGCTGGCCGCCTACGCACTGAAGCTCGACCACCCGCAATGGGCCATGATGACGGTGTTCATCGTCGCCCAGCCGGTTGCCGGCATGGTGCTGGCGAAGGGCTTCTACCGGTTACTCGGCACGCTGGTCGGCGGCATGGCTGCGATAGGCATCACCACGGTGTTCGGCACCGGCCCGTGGGTGCTGGTGACTGTGCTTGCCGTCTGGATCGGCATCTGCACCTTCGTCTCGTCGCTACTGCGCAATCCCGAGGCCTATGGTGCCGCCCTTGCCGGCTACACCGCGATGATCATCGGCCTGCCTGCCTTCGGACAGCCGCACCTTGTCGTAGACCTGGCGGTCGCGCGCTGTGCCGAGATCGTACTCGGCATCGTCTGCGCCGGCCTGACCAGCCGGCTGATCCTGCCGAAACTGGCCAGCAATGCCATCGTGTCGCGCCTGAAACGCTGCATCCTCGATCTTGCGACATACGCCAGCGGTGCGTTCTCCGGCGGCGATCCTGAAACGCTGTCCGGCCTGCACAGAAAGCTGGTCGCCGACACCCAGACGCTTGGCGAGATGCGCACTTATGCCAGGCTCGAGGCGCCGAGCTTCGCGCCGCGCGCCCATCCGGTCCGGCGCACCATCGGGCAGCTGCTCTCGGCGCTGTCGGCGGCACGCGCGCTGCATTCGCACGCTGCCCCGAAGAACGCCGCACTCGTTCCGGTGCGTTCGGAGTTGCAGGCCCTGGTCAGCGAGTTGGCGACCAAGTCAGGCGCGCTGGATGACACGACACCCTGGGTGGCACGACTCGATGCCATCTCGGCCAAGGCCCGGCAAATGCCCGATGCCTCGATCGACCAGGGTGACGACAGGGTCGGCACCATCACACGCCTTACCATCGCCGCCGATTTCGCCGAGGCGTTCAAGCAAGTGCTGCGCGGCCTCGACGCCTTGCGTGCGCCTGCCACGCGACCAGCCCGGGGCAGCAGGCAGCCTGCGCTGGTGGTGCATCGCGATTATTCCGGCGCATCGCGCAACGCCGTGCGCGCTGCCCTTGCCACCTTGCTGGTCGCGGCCTTCTGGCTGACGACGAAATGGTCGGAAGCGGCCGGCACGGTCATTCTGGTTGCCGTGGTATCAAGCCTGTTTGCCGCCCGCCCCGACCCCGTGCAGGTGGCCTGGAGCTTCTTCAAGGGAACGCTGCTGGCGCTGCCCTTTGCCTTTCTCGTCGGCCAAGTCGCGCTGCCCGCTTTGCCCGGCTTCGGCTGGTTCATGCTGTTTGTCGTGCCGATACTGGTGCCGACGGCGCTAGCCATGGCCAATCCGCGCTATGTCGGCGTGGCGACGGCCTTCGCCATCAACTTCCTCGCCTTCCTCAGCCCGCATCAGGCGATGACCTACGATCCCGGGCCCTTCTTCGCCGGTTCGGCGTCGATCCTGGTCGGCATCCTGCTGGCGATCGGCGTCTTCATCGTCGTGCTGCCCGCCGATCCATGGCTCGCGGCCAACCGTATCGTACGCGCCATGCGCGAGGATCTGGCGCGGCTTTGCCTGCATGAGCGCGTGCCGAGGCGTTCGGCCTTCGAGAGCCTCGCCTATGATCGCATCAACCAGTTGATGCCCCTGGTGCAGAATGCAGGCAGCACGGGCGATGCGGTCCTGGGCGGGAGCGTCGCCGCCGTCACGGTCGGGCTAGAGATCCTGCGGCTGCGCGCCGCAAGCCAGGGCCACGCCATCCCATCCGAGACCGCACTTTCGATCACCAACTTTCTAAGAGGACTGGCGCGCGAACTGCTCTTCCGCGCCCCCGGCGATCCGCAGACGTCGACGGTTGCCGTCGCCCGCCAATATGCAACGAACATCGCCCAACGAAACGGTACCGGCGAATTGCTCCAAATCGCGGCATCGCTGCGCATCATCGCCGCCGCGATGGAGGATTTCCCGGATTTCTTCGCGAAGGATCGAAACTAGCGTGCCCAAGTGTGTCGAGATTCAGGTCAGGCCGAACCGAGAATGGCGGGTTCCGAGAACCGGAGCGGAGCGTACTTTTGGGTACGTGTTGGGGTGGACGGCCCCCGACGGCATCGTGATGTGCCAGAATGAGGTCGTTGAAGATCT
>NZ_JAMYQF010000087.1:0-21235 GCF_040320745.1 Mesorhizobium sp. M0621
CATCGCCAGCACCCTCGACGACGTCACCCCAAACGAATGCAACAACTACATCGAAAGCGCAGGCTACAAGTCAACCTAAATGCGAACCGCTCTAGGGCGGACGAGGAAGGTCTCCCCGGCAAGATCGGCCCAAGTGACGTGCTCCTGTTCAGCGATCAGGTGGCTGTCCGGCAGTGCTACAACAAGCGGCTCGGTCCACATTCGTCGCGAACGGCAATCAGGCGTGTCTGGCGTTCCGACCACGAACGCGATGTCGAGTTGATCGGCACGCAGCTGCATGAGCGCTTCTCGCGCCGTGCTTTCGGCGACTTCAAGCTCGACACCCGGATAGGGGGTTCGATATCGGCCGATCAGCTTGGCGAGGAAGCTTTGCGGGATCAGACCGTGGACGCCCATGCGTAGCCTGCCGCATTCCCCCAGGGCCGCCATGCCGGCCGACTTTACGGCATATTCGAGGTGCTCGACACCGGCTGATACCCGTTCGACAAAGAGTCGTCCGGCCTCGGTGAGCCGGACGCCGCGTGTGTTGCGCTCGAACAGGAGGATGCCGAGATCTTCCTCCAGCGCTTTGATGCGCGCGCTCACGCTGGACTGGCTGACGCCGAGCGCGTTCGCCGCATGGCGGAAGTTCAGATACTCGGCGACGGCGAGCGTCTGGATGAGTGACGTGAGGGGAATACGCGACCCTAGCGACGACGTCGGCACTCTGCTTCGTCTTTCGGTCATCAGTGCTGAATGCTGTCGTCGTCTCATGTCTCTCTTTTCGCGCCGCTAATCGTTGTGACTCGTGTCCCCTACCGGAGAACAGAATCGGATGAATTGCTCCATTGTCCCGACGGGCAGTGAGTAAGGATGTCCCGTTGGAGGCGACTACTAGGCCAACCAGGCTTCGCAATGTCGCGAGTTTCAGAAATTCGGCGACGGCTGTCTGCTGGCGCAGCGTGCCCTCAGCGAAGATGAGTCGTGTGCAGCTTCGCGATCTCGCGGTCGAGCTTGGTTGAAAGGTCATTCCGCTTGTGGGCGATCGACTTTCCGCCCGAGTGTGTGGCCCCGCCGTATGCCGCCAGAACGGCCCCTGCGAAATAGATCATCAGCCCCGTCATCGTGGCCGGTGCGTAAGCGGCTAGTCGCGACGGGCGGCCGGGATTGGTCGCTTGCGATTCTGGTGCCGACGAAGCGTATGACCCGGCTGGTCTCCGACAATCTGCGCGAGCCCTTCGGCAACGTGCCTCCGATCGCGCACACGGCCGCCGTCGACATGGAAGGCCCGATCCTGGCGGCGGAGGTGATTGCCTTCCTTCTCCAGCAGCGAAGTCACGCCGGCTGCTTCGACGAATTCGTCGATGTGCTTTGCAGCTATTTCAGCGGCCGAGGGGGCCAGGCGCCGACGAAGGGCGATCTGACGGAAGCGGCGCGGTTCCGCTCCGCTAGGCAAGTGGAATGACTGCCTCGCGAAGGGAAAGGCCGTTCCGGCGAACAGCGTCTTGCAAGCCACGTTCGCGTCCACGAGGCTGCAGCGGCTGTTGCGCTGACTGGACAGCCCGACGGCGACTGGACCGCCATTCGATCGGTGCTTGAGGCTGGGGCCTGCACCCGGCTCGCCGAGGTTGCGAAGGAGGCGCGCAGCGTCCGGCTTCTCGAACGCGGAACGCAGCTCCGGCAAAGCCTGTCGCAGGACTGGCGCGATACCGGCGGATACAAGAACGCGCTGGCTGTCACCCGCCAAGCCGTTCGTGCAGGAGCATTTCGCGACCGCTCACAAGCCGGAGTCGGGTGTCGTCGTGATGAACATGCACAAGGCGAAGGGGAAGCAGTTCGATGAGGTCATCATCTTCGAAGGATGGCCGAAGCGCTACAAGGGCGAGATCGTCGGCAACCCGGATCGTATCGTGGGCGGCAATGTCCGCGCGGGGGCGATGACGCAAGCCCGCCAGAATTTCCGCGTGAGCGTGACACGCGCAAAAACCCGGACGACGATCATGTCACCTAACGACGACGTGTGCGTGCTTCTGCTCTCTGATGAGTGAGGATGGATGAAACTTGGCATTTACAGCGATTGAAAAGACACGATGCTGCCGATAGGAGGGATTTAGTCAGCCACCCCAGTTTGACTCCGGCGTGACTAAATAGCGACCAATTCGGCGATTTTGGCCGCGACTTCCGCCATTGACTCCTCGGCAGTGCTCAACCCGGCTCGGGAGGCTAGCAGGAGGCTGACCTGCTCAAGCTCTTCATAGGTCGTTCCGTGAACAACCGGGACGAGCCGCTCACGTCTGAGGAGCGCTGAAAGCTCTTTGTCTGCGATGCCTTCTGCCGGGAGGCGCCGCAACATAGCCGGGGTCACCAACACGATACCGACGCGCGAATTCACCAAGCCCTTGTCGATCGCCCGCATCATCGGCACCCCGAGGCCAAGGTCCTTCTCACTGAACCACACGCGGACACCGCGCGCTTCGAGCAGATCATGCAGTTCTTTGGCGGAGCCCTGCCTGTCATCCCATGCGTGACAGAGAAACACATCTCGAAGATCAGGCTGTGAGGCCGCTAGGTTCTCCACGTTTTCTCGAACCGGCGTGAGCGCCTGCACTTGTTCAGGCGTGTACAACACAGCCGAACCTACTCCCGACCAGCGCGGCTTTGCGGTGCGGCGCCCCGACCCGCCGCTACTCCGACCGCCGCTACCAGAGGAGGAGTATAAAGGGGACGAGTATGATCCGCGGCTGCCGTAGTCGCCGCCATACCCGCCGTAACCACCGAAACGGCTATAGCGACTCCCGCATGCAGGGCAGTCGGCCGCGGCGGCCGATGAGCGATGCCCCCTTACTGGTGCAGTACATCTAGCCATGCCTTTTCATCTCCTTCATCATTCCGCCAGCTCGCGAATCTTATTGATGCGCTTTGTGGCCCATTCAAATTGACTGATAAATTGCATCGCGTACGTCGAAGACGAGCAATGCCTCACGCCTTACGCCTTCAATATCTCGGACGGAGGGATGGCAGAGATGATCTTTGAAACCACATCCAATCCTGTAATCGCGACCAATCTTGGAAACACTGACCACAGCCTCCGTTCCATCGGGCATTTTTCCTCGCAGATAACCAATTCGCTTCTCTTTCGACCGAGCCAAGTAACTTCTCCTATACGGGCCGCTAGACACGCGGCGTAATACGCGCTGCCGTTCGAATGTCAGCGATTTGCGTACCAATCGCCTGAAGGCTTTGACGCATGTCATTAAAGACCGGCTTTTCCGCCTCTGGATCGCTGATAGTCAGAATCGCCGTGAAGGGTACGCCACCCTCGGGCATCACCTCACCAGCGCGGGTGAGATACTCAACAAAAAGTCGCCAGTTCGAGGAAGGCTCGACTCCCTGCGGGAAGGTCTTGGCGTGGACCTTTACTGGACTCCATTTCAGGTCATGTTCGATTAGCTCCGCCTCGACCGCTGGCGATTCTCGCGAAGATGGGAGGTACAGCGGATCAAGGCGGCCCTTCCATTTGCCTTCATCCTGCTCCTGTTGCAGGACGGCATTCACGTTGACCCGGACGAACTCGGAACCAAACCGGGCATCCAGCGGCGGCGTGGATACGAGCGTGAGCTTTGCCCGCCCTCGACATTTGCCGCCAGGCCCGACCAGGGATGCCGGCCACGGGAACCGGAAATTGATCTGCTGGCCATGCTGGATACGTGAGGCGAAGACGAGGGTGATTGAATGATCGCCCGTCTCCAGAATACGTTCAGCAGATGGCGGCATCCCAAAGCCGACAAGGTGCCGTGCCACCGGTGCCAACATTTTCGGGCGCAAGGGCTCTGGAATCTCGGCGTGGTGGACCAGCAACCCGATGAGGGTTTCACGAGAGACCTCGCCCTCGATGGCGTGGTCGAGGACCGCCGCCGTCTTGGCGACCAAAGGCGAGGCGTAGCTGGTGCCGCAACCGTCGATTACCGTTCCATCCGGAAGGATGGAGAAAAGGCCATGCCCCAGCGTCGCGTGCTGCGTTCCCGCGCCTCCGATGTGAGCGAGGTCGGGTTTCCCGCCGGATCGAAGCCCAGGCCCCCGACGGCTGAAACGGGCTGGAGCGAACGGCAAACAGCCGCTGTGTCCTGATGGATTCAATGCCGCGACTGCAACATTTCTTGCGCTCTCTGCGGGCGTCAGGAGCCCGTCGTTTCGGGCAAGCGCGAGATTAGAAAGGGCTGTTGCCGCATCGGCCGGCCACTCCGGTCGAAGGTCTTGCGGCTGAATGTTACCGGCGGAAATGAACACGACGGCATTGTTTTCTTCGGCAATCTGATCAAGCCGGACCGCATGGGGGCTGTAGCGATCGGGTGCGGCAGGCTGAAGGATGTTCAGACTCATATTGAAGACACGCACGCCATGCCGTGCGCGCGCATCTGCGACGGCCGCATCCATTTCATCGAAAAACTGAGGGAGGCCGCCCGAATAGTAAGATGCGAAGGCACCGGCCTTCTGCTCATTTGGGAATACAGCTACGTCAACCAGCTCCGCTCCGTCGGGTTCGGGGCAAGTCCCCGCACCATTCATACCGGCTCCAGCGACGGCAAGGCCGCCAATGAACGTGCCATGGGAAAGATCCATGTCTTCGTCAGCAAGCACGTCCCATCGATCGATGACCCAATCGGACAAAGCCGAGCTTATGCCGCCATCGATGATACCCAGCCGCGGATGGGTCCTGCGGCTATCGCGAACTGGCATAATCGCGTGATCTGGTCGAGCGCGGCTCGGCGTTGCCGGGCGAGCAGAACGCACCACGATGCCGGGCAACTCGATCCGCCGGACTAAGGGATGCGTGTCTAAGAAGGCCAGCAAACGGCTGTGATGCTGAACATTCGGGTCGAACGGCGCAAGCTCACGGCGCTCCTTTGATGATACGCTCGTCAGCCGTAGGACGGCGCCGTCTCCGGCTCGGTCCAGACGCACGGAAAGCATCGGGAGCCGCTGTCGCCAGTTAGGCAGACGCTCCACTGATAGACTTTGTTCAAGGGCGTTGAAGCCAGCAACGAAGGACTCGACCAGGCGTCTGTGCGCGGGGTCGAGCCGATCCCATTCGGCACGCGGTGGCAATACGTCGAATAATTCGACCTGATACCCGCTTCCCGTCATCGGATTGGCCAGCCATGCAACAGCTTCTTCGACCGAAAAGCTGCGCTTGTCGGACGCGCCATAGAGTTCGATCCGGTCGATCGCTCCGGCCTCGCTCTTTTGCGCTGAGGGGTTGGGTACCTCTTTCCCCTTTTTCTCGTCATAGCGCATCCTGGTCTGCGTTTCGGCTTTGGCAATTTCAGCTTTCACCTGCGCCAATGCCGACGGGCGGCCTTCGACAAGCATCACACCGAGATCTCCACCCCCGACTAGAGGCGCCCGGTCGCTGCGGAAAAGCGCCCCAACCGGCCGATGGCTCTTTGCCCAGGCATCTCGTTTAAGGATGACCTTGACGTAGCCGATTGGTCCCTGCGCTTGCGCCGAAAGAATCCCGGAAATAGCGTCGATTTGCTCGATCAGAGCTGCCTTATGGGCGCCAAATTCCCGATCGCGGTGAGCAAAGAAGTCCTTGCGTCCGCCTCCGCCGCCTGCCTCTCGGGCTTCCTCATAATTGTCCGGATTGAGGACGATCTGGATCGGGCTAGCCATGATTTACACCCCCATCGGCTTTACTGGCTTGTCGCCCGAGTTGACGGCTTACGGTCGATTTATCCCGCCCTGCGATTTCGCCGATGTCGGCCATTGAAAATGCGAGAATGGGGTCGTCACGCATGGCCCGGAACAAAGTGGCGGGATCATCAAACAACAGCGTTCGACGCTCACTCTGAATGCGAGCCGCGTTGAGAGTCGCAAATTGACGGAGCGTATCCAGTAATCCTCGGCGATCGTCCTCGCGAACCGTGGTGGCCTTTTTGTATGTCCGCACCAGCGCCTCGATCTCCGCTCCGGTTGAACCTTCAGTGAACCACGCAATAAGACGTAGATGGATGTCGGGAGCCGATACAGGCGGCATAAACATGGCGGCGATCGCCTTCCGCACCTCAAAATCGGGCTTAGGGATTTCAAGCTGGACCTCAAAACGGCGCCAGACCGCCGGATCAAGCAGCTTCGAGTGATTGGTAATGCCGATCGTCAATCCTATGTTTTGTCTAACATCCAGATTTTGAAGAAGGGCATTCACAACACGCTTGATCTCGCCGACCTCTTGGGGGTCGTCGCGGACTTTTGCAATCGCGTCGAATTCATCAAGTAGAAGCACGCAGCGATAGCGATTGGCGAATGCGAAGAGATTTCCAATATTGCGCGCCGTCGTTCCGAGAAATGACGAAACAAGGCCATCCAGTTTTACGAGAACAACGGGCAAGTCCAGCTTGCGAGCAATCCAGAGGGCCAGTCGAGTTTTCCCTGTGCCAGGCGCTCCGTAGATCAAACATGTCTTTGACGGCACGATATCGACGGTCGCGAGCGCCTCGAAGTCGGCCCATTCATCGACGATCGTCTCAACTGCCTGCGTCACAGTCGAATTGAAAAGCGGGGCCGCCTCCTCGACTTCCGACGGAAAGATGATCTCCGCCAAGGCGGCAGCCGTTTCACGATCGACAGGAACCGGCGTGTTGCGACCGAGTGTCTCGCCGGAAAGGTTCGCTCGCGAGCGCTCGATTCGGCTCGGGGCCACCCCTGTTAGGCGATCCGCCGTGGCAAGTATCCCCGCGAGCGACGCTGCTTGCTTTTCCTCGCCATCTTTGACGAGAGCATCCCTTAGCCGCTCGATCTGCTTGCGCAGCGCCGGCGTTGGTGCGCCCATCGCCGTTCGGCAGAGCGCCTGAATGATTGAAAAGTGCTCCATGCGCTAAACCTACGATCTGATGCGAGATTGATGACCTATGATGCATGTAGACGACAATTTGTTGCGCGTCAACGGAAAATGTTGCGCCTTGGTTTGATTTCGATGCGCTTCTGGTTGCGAGGGTGCGGGATGAGTGCTGTTTGTTGCAGCGAAGCCCCATGCCGGTTCGGACGCGGAGTCTGGAGAAGCAGCCCAGACTGGTCAGCCATCGAGCAAGGACGGAATATCCATTGAGGCTAAGATCAAAACCCGTGCTCGTTAGGCCGCTCCAGCAGTCGGCAGCACGAAATAACCGCCAGAGGGATCATTGTCGCTGGACAGCATTTCAGCGATACGGTGGCAGCTCGGGCTAAGCTTTATGTCGCCGTGACGGCCGGCGTTACGCCTGCAACATAGAAGAGGGCCTCCAACCGGCATTCTGGCTAAAGGATGGGGCCAGAGGGCTATGGAGGAGATATAGTTGTCATCATCGCTCGGCGCGGCGTGTTTACGCCGCATCGCTCAAACTCGACGCAGTTTCGCTGGAAACGGTCATCGAAGGCGCTCGGGAGTTGGCTGGCCCGCCATGCGCGAGGATCGTGGCAAGAAACGGGGATGAGGCATGATACGCCAGTCCCCCGATGAAAGACTACTTCCGCGCGTACGCGGGTGTTCAGGATAGGGAAGCGGTTTGATCGAGAGTGTTGCCATCATTGATGTCTGGGACGTCGAAACCTTCGACAGCGAGTTGCGCGGCGACTTCGACGCCCACGCCGATGTCATCCGCAATTACATGCTCACCTCGCGCCGCCAATGGCTGGAGCGTGAGGCCTCCGATCACACCATGCCGTATCCCGAAAATCCTTACGCGGGCGAGTTCATGTGGGTGAAGGAGCATATCATGCGGCTGATGGAAGTCCGCACAATCCGCGCCTGGCACTATACTCGCCTGACCGACGCAGAAGTCGGCATTCTCCGGCAAGGCGGCATTTATCCATCTAGCCTCGACACCATTCAATCACGCTTCGCGGCGCAAGTCGCTGCTGGCACATTCAGCCAAGAGGTCACCGATCGCTTGTTCGCTGACAGCCCGTACCAAAGCGATCAGCTCGACTCCCGCTCCAACAAATTCTGGATGGTCTCGCATCCCGTCGACGTCGAAGACGGCGGCGTTGAATTGCTCCTCGAGATTTGGGGCGGCGAGTCAGCCTATTTTTGGCAGCGAGATGCGGCGCTTCAGGACATGCTGAAGCAGATCGGTCGGCCGCGTGTCCTGGAGATCGCCATGCCGCTCGTCAATTCCCGTCATGGCTATTCGGCGGCTGAAGCAGTGGTTGCCACTTATGGCCGATGCTCGGCTGCCGGCCCGACAAACATGTGTTCGACCTCTACACACATCAGCCACTCGGTCCTGAGCATGTCCTCGTCGTTCATAGCGAAGGCGAATCCAATTTCGGCGTCGTGGCTCGGGGCTACCCGGCCGGCTTCGTCGACGTGAACCTCGGCCGGTGGGACGAGGAATGAGCGGAGTGGACACTGCCCCCGACGCGGTAGTCTTCCTGCGCGAGATTGCTGGAGAACTCGCCGATATCCACAGCCGCAGCGACTATTCACTCTGGCGCGGCGAGGCAAAGCACCGCGTCGATCAATATCTCTTGCGCGCGGAGCCGTTCTCCGATTTCGCGACGTGTTGGGCGTTCAGTGGTGACGGCGGCGGCTCTGTCGTCGGGGGCCGCTTCGGTGAACGGGCGATTGACCGGCTCGTCGAGAAAATAGCGCCGGAAGATATCGTTGCACTCTTCACGGACGAAGTGGCGCGGAATACCGCAGTCTACGAGGACGTTTCTCCGGTGCTTGGCATCGAAATCAACGAGCCTTGTGAACTGGGTGATGGTGTTCGCCTTGTGCCGCCAGGGGCCGACATCTTCAGCGGATTCGACTATCCTTGGCGATATTCGTGGCCGAGCATGCCCACCGGAACCGGCTTCCTCATCCAGTCCTACAAGGTAACGCCAGCCTTCGAGCAACACCCGGCTGAAGCAAATGGGCCAGCCGGGACCAGCATAACACAGCCCGCCTCATCGGCGCGTGATGCAATCCGCCGCCGTCTCCGGCTCGCCTGTTTGCTTGGCTCCAACGGCGGGGTCGAGTTGCCGATGTCGGTCATTCTGTCGGATCGCCGCGCATTGCTGTCGGCCGGTGGCACTATGTCAGGCCGTCCGTTTGCGGCTCACCCGCTCGTGGCGTTCCCAGCGGACATGGCGATGATCAAGACCGTCTTTGGGCAGTTCGCGGCATTCGCCGAGGGAGATAGTCTTACCCGTGCAATCGACCGCCTCGGGCGCTCGCGGTTGGCGATCCATCCTGTCGACCGCGCTCTCGATTTGGGCATGGCGGCGGAAGTCGTGCTGATGCACGATCTCGGAACGTCGAATACCGAAATCACCTACAAGATTGGCAGTCGCGCCGCATGGCTCCTGGGCGAGAGTGCCGCCGAGCGCACCAAGATCTTCGATGAGATGAAGCATCTATATGAGGCCCGGTCGGACGCGGTCCACTCGGGTGTGCTTCCGACGAAGTCCAAGGTCGATCTCGATCTCGCCGATCAACTTGTTGTCCGTGTCGTGCAAGCCATCCTTCAACGCGGCAGTTTTCCGGATTGGACGAGCCTGACGCTGGGGGCGAAGGCTGACGCAATCTTGTTCGATCGACAGCAATAAGACATCGGCTGCTAGCGGCCTACGAATGACTCTATAGGAATCGGCTATGCGCTCTCTTACGGATTTCCTTGCTGGCCTGCCTGACATCATGCCCATTAAGACGAGAAAGCTCGTCCTTGAAGGAGGTGTTCTGTCGAAAGCTGAGCGCGCCGACATCTACATGCGCGAAAGGAATTGGCTCGATCTCGTTCTTGAGGTTGGTCCTGATGCGGCCGCGGCGATCCTGTCAGCCTACAAGGACGGACGCCTTCCGATGAAGAGAGGCTGCACGCCAACGGATGCGCCGGAAGCAGAAGCTTATCTTGCCGAAGGAGACAAACTTAGGGAGCAGCTCGCGGAGAGAAGGAGGAGGGAGCAAGCGGTTAAAAACCCATCGCTCATTCTGGAACGCGATCTCATGGATCACCCTCTGATCGACAGCGTGTTTATTGCCAATATTGGCACCGGATCAGGTTCGATGGTGATAGCGGGCATCACGGTGCATAAGCAAGTCATCGGCTACAAGAGCAATAGCGGCAAGAGCACTGGTTGGCGCGTTCGGTTTGACTGGACAGGATCGGATGGTCAGCCCCGGCACTCCGAGACGGTCCCGCCGGAGGCCGACAATCGACGCAACGACCCCGATCGAAACCGGGGCTTGCATGAATGATGGCGCGACCAAGTGGCGATCGAGCAGGCCAGTGACAGAGACCTTGGCTCGCCCTCACGACGAAGGATAACCAAAGGAGGGCATTAGAGGGCAATGGCGGAGATGTAGTTGTCATCATCGCTCGGCGCGGCGCGCCAGATGTTTCAATTAGTTACACAACATCCAGACTTGTGAATATTTCGATGTAACCTTCATGTAACGGATATCCGACCACTGGAAACACTGGGTATCAAACGGGTTCCTCGTAGGATGCACGGCGAGGCAATACTTCCGACCGATGGTCGCTGCGGTACATATTTCTGATTTGGGGGAGGCATCATGGCACGTATACGGTTGATAGAGATTGTAAATTTCCGGGGGATCAAGGAGCTTACATGGGCTCCATCCGCTGGAATCAATTGCCTGATCGGCCCCGGGGATAGCTGCAAAAGCTCAATTCTCGACGCCATTGACCTTTGCCTCGGTGCGCGCCGCAATCTCCAGATAACCGACGCTGACTTCTTCAACCTGGACGTGACGCAGCCGATTTCGATCTCGTGCACCATCGGGGCATTAACCGACCGATTGAAGAACATCGAGGCTTACGGACTATATGTCCGCAATTTCATCGTGGAAACGGCGCAGCTGGAGGATGAGCCGGAGGCGGCGGGCGAAACCGTGCTTGCCGTCAATCTCAGTGTCGATAGTGATCTCGAGCCGGTCTGGACGCTCATCTCGAAGCGCGCGGCCGATGCAGGCCTGGTCCGGAACCTGGTGTGGGCTGACCGGCAGGCGATCGCGCCCGCACGCATCGGTGCGTTTGCGGACGGTAACCTCGCCTGGCGCAGAGGGTCCGTGCTGAACAAGCTCTCAGAAGAGAAAGCCGACATCTCGGCAGAATTGGTGAAAGCCGCGCGCGAGGCACGTGTCGGCTTCGGCGACCGTGCCGGTGCCCAACTGGGCGCGACACTGGCAGTCGTGAAAGACACGGCCAATGAACTCGGTATCCAGGTTCTGACTTGAGCCGAAGACCGGCGAAGGCGTTCTTCTGGGAGCCCGCCGCTTTCTGGATTTGTTCCGCCATCACCATCCCGGTCAAGACCTCGAGGCATTGACGGCTGAGCACGTCCTTGCTGCTGTGATCGGCTGTCGCTATCGGCGACCACCGGCACCCGCACGGCAGCGACTTCTCACATACGAACATTTCTTCAGTTTTTATGTTGGGCGGGCCACCATGACCAGGATCTCGACCGCGTCGTCCAAGGACGCCTCATTGGCGTGTGGCGCATTTGCCGCCGCGCCTTGCATGGGATGACGTTCGGCGCGCAATAGATGCGATCGGCGCAACGACGCCGGTCGACATCGCGATCGAGCCGTCCTGCTGCTACTCGCCACCACGGCCATTCGCAACGGCGAGCTACGCGCCATTCAGCTGCAGGATATCGACTGGCGTGCTGGCGAGGTTTCTGTCAGGCGCACCAAGGGCAAGCGGGGATCGGGTGGCGCCGCTGCTCGAGGAGACTGGCGCTGCGCTCGCCGACTACGTCCTGCGCGCTCGACCGAAGGTGGATAATTATCTGTTCCTGTCCTTCACGCCGCCCGTGGCACCGTTCAACTACGCGTCGCCTGTTTCGAGGATCGTGCGGAAGCGCTTGCGACATGGCGGGGTTGAACTCAGGCAGTCGCAGGTGCGCATCTCCTGCGCCACAGTCTTGCCACCCAGCTCGTCAAGCAGCGAAGGCCGATCAACGAGGTCGCCGATCTCCTGGGACACCGCAGCATCAACACAACGGCGCTGTGCGTAAAGGTCGCGACCTCGCAACTTACCGAGGTCGCACTCCCCTTTCCAGGAGGCGTGGCATGACCGCCTTTGCCCGATTCCTCCGCGAGAAGCCGAGTGTTACATCGAGCTACGCCACTCCCTCGGCTATGCCTTCTGCAAGCAAGCCGGCACGTTGCGGGCTTTCGTGAGGTACGTTGAGCGCGCTCAGTTCGATGGGCCCGCCACTCGAGCATTGGCGCTGGATTTCGCGCTGTCGTCCAGCGGCGCCGCGAACAGCCGCGTCACTCGTCATGGCGTGCTCCGCCGGGTTTACGAGTATCTCGCCGTCTACGATGCGCGAACCGAAGTCTTGGAGCGCAGGGCTATCCGGCCCATCGGATCGATATTTGCTGCCGTGGAATTGGATATCCGCAAAACTGCGGACCCAACCAGCGGCGGCCTAATCATGCAGCGCAATAAGGTGCATCTCGTCTACACCGGCGAGCGTGTCGCCAGGGACCTCGGCGTCAGCGAAGCGCTCATCCAGGACCTTACCCTCGGTCTCGAGCCAGAGGACGGCGTCATGTGGATCTACGGGGCCAACGATGACGACGGGATCTTGGCTTCACCGATGAAGGCATCCAAAAACTCTTCCTCGAAGAATATCAACGCGTCTCCCCATCGAAAGCTTGACCCCAGCACTCCGGTGCTCGGGTCCTCATGGCCACCAGATACGCACGTCTGCGGTCTTCACCGGATGCGTACCATCGACCGCGGGGGACGTCCCCTCAGCCCTCGCAGGCGCTGGCATGGCTTGCTCGAGCGCTCGTGGAAAGAGCTCTGGCGAGGCGGAATTCCCCGCCCGCAAGCTGGGCGGAGCGAGTTCCGGTGGCCTCAGTGGCACCTCCTCGCTTGGCCCGCTGTGCTGCGCAGCGGCGTCCCCAATGGCACGAGCCTCCATGCCGACTGCGTCTTCCGGACGAGCAGCAAGGGCAATTTCGCGCCCGAGTGCGGCGCACGGCGGGAACTTCCGGAGATGAGCTAGTGCACTGATCCACCGGATACCACTGGAGTCCATATAGCGCTTGGCATCTTCATCCAGCGACCCCTCGTGAAGCCGAGCCGCAATCCCCGGCTTTTTGTTTTCATGCAGGTATTCACTGAAACGTATAAGAGTAGATCCATAGACCTGAATGGTACCGCGATTCGGCCCGGTCGCAGGCGCTGCCTTGTCCCCTTTGATGAGAGCCGCTTTGTAATCTCTGATGAGCGCGGCGTCGGCAGGGTAGGGATTCCGGACAGGGCGGTCCACCACTGGCGCTCCGCCCGCCGACGTCTTGAGACGACCCAGTGCTCTAGCCACGTCCGAGGAGCCACCCCTGCTCAGGTACTCCTTGAGATCCTTATCCAGCGACTCCTCGTGAAGCCGAGCGGCAAATCCCGGCTTGTTGTTTTTAAGGAGCCAATGACCAAAGCCGGAAAGAGAATTTACATAGCGCGTGACCGCGCGCCGCTTGGCCCCCGCGTAAGCTGACCTCAGCCCTTCGACAACGGTCGCATCGTTGGAATAGAGGGGACCCTTGTCGCGACCGGAGACCACTATTGGAGGATCTGGCTGCACCGCCGCCGGCACAGAACGAGCATGGTCACGCAACTCGAACGGTGCGGGGGGATTCAGATCAACCACTGACGAATCCGGCGCATGATGATGGCGCGCCGTTGAGTGACCCGGCTGCAGCACCGAGGCACCCTGCATCGACCCACTGCCTCCGGCATACGGCGCCGCGGCGTCCTCTTGTCCGCTCCCTTGCATCATGGGCTGCGCTTCCCACGGCAATGCACCCACTTGATGGGTGGAGGCCTGCATCAGCACGCGAGCGCCTGAATTGCCGATCTCGCTCAGCTGCGGCTCAGTGGCAACGTCCTGCAGACGACTCTTCAGGGTCCTGTGCCTCTTCGCTGGTCTCAACTCCGCTGTATCATGCTCACAGTTGATGAGGACCTCCTCGCTTGATAGCTGGTTGCTCCTGTCCAGTGCAGCGATCTGCTCGTCCGGCGCGCCCTGGTCGCCGTGGCGCCCGCTCAGGGGACCAAAGGACTCTGCGGGATCCGAGGCTTCGTGATGGTGCCCAGTTGGCACGAAAGACGATGCCAGAACAGCGTCGTCTTCATTAGCTTTCCCAGGGAGATTCTCTGGCCGACCCAATGCCTCCTGCGGCCCGCTGCGCTGCTCAGCGGCGTCCCCCTTGCTCTCAAGACTTTGAGATTTAAATGGTTCCCCGGGAACAACGTCCCGTACGAACACCGAGTCTGGGTTACCTTGGTCCGGCGCGACTGGAGCCAGGGCTCTGTCGTGCAACGCTCGCGCTGACTG
Organism: Mesorhizobium sp. M0621; assembly: GCF_040320745.1. Taxonomy (NCBI): domain Bacteria; kingdom Pseudomonadati; phylum Pseudomonadota; class Alphaproteobacteria; order Hyphomicrobiales; family Phyllobacteriaceae; genus Mesorhizobium; species Mesorhizobium sp. M0621. The sequence goes on from NZ_JAMYQF010000087.1 coordinate 14,314, forward strand.
GCCGAGCCGCTTGATCCTCTGGTGAAACGTCCCAACGGGGCTTTCCTTAACCGCGTCTCGGGCGTGTCGGTCCATGAGTTCAAAGTTCGTGAGATTATTTGCCGTTCCAGATGTATCGTCACCCATGAGTCGGGTTTGTAGTGCCTGCCGATTGACGACGAGGTTGTTGAGGTTCACGTCTGGCAGGTCTGGCTGCCATCTTTGCAATCGCCCAACCAGCGCCCGCGTGCCGTCCACCACGTAGACTCCGCAATCCCACTCGTTGCTCTGCTGGGCGATGCGGGGTAAGTCCACGCGGGTCTCCAGGCTGGCGCCCAGCCTTTCTGCGAGGTGTTTTGCAAGCGGGTCATGGCATCCGCTGACGGAGTCATAATGATAGGCAACCGGGCGTTCCCGGTCGCGGCGATCAACGAACAGCAGCGACCAATGCTTGCCGCGGTTCTCAAGCTTCGTACCGGCATCGCTCACTGGCACGAACAGGAAGTCGGCTGTGTCGTTACCGTTCTGATTATGGACGATGCGCTGGAATGCGCTTAACCTGTCGCTCTCGGAGCCCAAGCGCAGATGATAATTGGCTACGACGGGATCCACGAACCGCGTCCGGGCGGCGAGATCTGGATTGTTCCCCTGCAACTCCTGCTCCAGGAGCTGGTAATCCCTCTGGATATGTTCGTCGCCTAGCAATTGCAATGCGCCGAGCACCCGCCCGCAGGGGTCGCCGAAAACACCAAAAAACCCTTCGACCGCGGGGGACATCCCCTCAGGAAAGAGCTCTGGCGAGGCGGAATTCCCCGCCCGCAAGCTGGGCGGAGCGAATTCCGGTGGCCTCAGTGGCACCTCCTCGCTTGGTAGCAGGTTGCTCCTGTCCTGTGCAGCGATCCGCTCGTCCGGCGCGCGCTGGTCGCCGTCGCGCCAGATCAGGGGACGAAAGGACTCTGCGGGATCCGAGGCTTGGTGATGGTGCCCAGTTGGCCCGAAAGAAGATGGCAGAACAGCGTCGTCTTCATTACCTTCCCCAAGGAGCTTCTCTGGCCAACCATAGAGTGCTGACCTCAATCCTTCGATAACGGTCGCATCGTTGGAATAGAGAGGACGCTTGTCGCGACCGGAGACCACTATTGGAGGATCGAGTTGCGCCTCCCATGGCGATGTATCCACTTGAGGGCCGGGATCATGCACTGGTTCGTCCATCTGCTTTTGCACCCGAGCCAGCATTGCGGCCTGCGCGGCCTCGCCAACCGCGGAGGACGTCTCCTCAGCCCTGGCGAACGCTGGCCCGGCAGGCGCCGGCGGCACAGAACGAGCATGGTCACGCAACTCGAACGGTACGGGGGGATTCAGATCAACCACTGACGAATCCGGCGCATCATGATGGCGCGCCGTTGAGTGACCCGGCTGCAGCACCGAGGCACCCAGCATCGACCCACTGCCGGGATCATGCACTGGTTCGTCCATCTGCTTTTGCAACCGAGCCAGCCTTGCGGCCTCCGCGGCCTCGCCAACCGCGGAGGACGTCTCCTCAGCCCTGGCGAACGCTGGCCCGGCAGGCGCCGGCGGCACAGAACGAGCATGGTCACGCAACTCGGACGGTGCGGGGGGATTCAGATCAACCACTGACGAATCCGGCGCATCATGATGGCGCGCCGTTGAGTGACCCGGCTGCAGCACCGAGGCACCTAGCATCGACCCACTGCCTCCGGTATGCGGTGCCGGGTGCTCGTCCCCCAGCATCATGAGTTGCGCCTCCCATGGCGATGTATCCACTTGAGGGCCGGGATCATGCACTGGTTCGTCCATCTGCTTTTGCAACCGAGCCAGCCTTGCGGCCTCCGCGGCCTCGCCAACCGCGGAGGACGTCTCCTCAGCCCTGGCGAACGCTGGCCCGGCAGGCGCCGGCGGCACAGAACGAGCATGGTCACGCAACTCGGACGGTGCGGGGGGATTCAGATCAACCACTGACGAATCCGGCGCATCATGATGGCGCGCCGTTGAGTGACCCGGCTGCAGCACCGAGGCACCTAGCATCGACCCACTGCCTCCGGCGTACGGCGCCGCGGCGTGTTCTTGTCCGCTCCCTTGCATCATGGGCTGCGCTTCCCATGGGGCCGCGCCTTCGATGAGGTTCAGGTCTCCCTGAGACGGATGAGGATGGAACGGGTCTGGCAGAGCCGGAACGCCGGGGGCGGGAATTTGGGCAGCGGCTCGGCGCGCCTCGCCCGAGCGCTGCTCAAATCCCTCTTGCCCGGCCTGTGCCGCTTGCTCTTGAGATGCCGGGGGCTGCACCTGCCGCCAAGCTGTTACATTGGATAGGTCAAATTTGTGCAGGTTCATGCTAGCCTCAGGGGCTCCGGCGGCCTCCCTGCAAGGGAGTAGCGGGAGGTCGGTCTCCTGGGCAGGCTCCAACGGTCAACCGGTCAGGAGGTCTGCCATGGAACAGTTTCTCGGTCTTGATGTTTCCGTTCTCACTACCAGCGTCTGCGTAATGGACACGGCTGGTAAACTCATTCGAGAGGGCAAGGTGGAGACCGAACTGGAGGCGATCGGCGCCCTGTTTGCGATTGGCGGCCTCTACAAGCGTGTCGGCCTTGAGGCCGGTCCGTTTTCGCAATGGCTCAACAGTGTGCCGCAGACGAAATGTGCCGGCCGGCCAGAAGGCGTTTGGTGGAGACGACCATAATTGCTCGCTCTTGCAGTAGCGATTGCCTAAGGCTGGTCATAGAGGAACTCCTGCAGGTTCGTGCCGTAGTGTATTTGTTGATTCAACGAAGCAAATGCCGTGCCGAACCAGAAACCGTTTTTAGACAACATGATCGTTTTGATAGTGCAGTGTTTCATACCCAACACTGTCAGAAGGCCGACAATGAGTCCGACTGCCGGGCATGCAACCGAACGCTGTGATCCTGTTCTCCGGACAGGTCTCCCGCTGCAGCCCGGCTTGGCAATTCATCAGGGCATGTCGCAAAGGAGAAGTCGAAGGGCAAGGCGGCTTCCGGCTCGCACGCGGCCCTCCAAAGACATCGATGCCCTCATGCCATGGGCCTTAAGGAGGGAACCATGTCTGTCGCTTCGTGGTCAGGGTCGTTGTTGGCTTGGGAGCAGGAACTCACAGCGCTGAAGGCGCGGGTTGGGCGGGTGCTCCCTCGTCGTGAGTTGCGAGAGACCGGCGCAGATTTTCTCGACGGCCTTCTTTCCGGCATTGAGCGCAAGACAGGCTGGCTGATGGCTGAGCAGTTCGGAGCGGCACGGCTTTATCGGATGCAGTCGCTGTTGGGGCGCAACCACTGGGACGCTGCGAGACGAGGGTTCGCCATTATGTGGCGGACGGCGTTGGGCGATGTGGATGGCGTCCTGATCGTCGACGACACGGTATTTGTGAAGAACGGCGATCGTTCCGCCGGTGTCGCGCGACAGCACTCGGGAACAGCGGGTCGGATCGAGAACAGCCGAGATCGGCGTGTTCTTGGCTTGCGCGAGCCGCTACGGCCAAGCGCTGGTCGATCGTCGCCTTATGTACCGTAGAGCTGGACAAAGGATCGGACGCGATGTGCCAGGGTGTCGATCCGGAGATGGTCGAGTTTGCAACCAAGCCAAAGATGGCGTGCGCCATGGTCGAGGCGGCGCTCGATGCCGGCGTCCCGTGCGCTTACGTTTTTGGCGACGTTGTCTACGGGGCGGACAGCAGCCTTCGACGGATGCGGGAAGCTCGCGAGCAGCTATGTCTTTGCGGTTCGAGGCGCTCACTTCACGCGCCGTGGAGGGGATCGTGGATTTGAGGAAACCTCGCCCGAGGAACTGGCCAGGGAGTTCGATCCGACGACTGGGTCTGTCATGCGGCAGGTGAAGGCGCCAAAGGACCTCGGCTCCCTACGACTGGGACGCATCCGCCGCCCTTGGACGTCAAAAGGCGGCTTCGAGCATTGGCTTCTCGTCCGCCGCAAACGATCGACATCCGGAGAAAACGCCTACTACAAGTCTTCGCCCCGCCCGGTTTCCTTCTTGGCCGAATTGGCGGCAGTGGCCGGCCTGCGCTGGGCGATCGAGGAGTGCTTTGAGCGCGCCAGGGATGATCTCGGACTTGATCATTGCGCGGCTCGGTCCTGGCACGGATGGCATCGCCACATGAGCCTGTGCATGGCCGCCCTGGCATTCCTCTCGAGGCTACCGGCTGATCTTCGCCGCAGCGCATGGAGCAAACCGAACGAAACGTCCAAAGGAGCCAATCGCCGCCTGATCCGGATGGCTGCACTCGTCCCGAGCGTCCCCGAGATCCGCTATCTCCTCGCCGGATGCCTATCTTCCCACCGACGCAAAAGCCCTTCATCATCGCGTGGTCGCTATGGCGACGACCACGGCATCAGGCTGCGTCAACCATCTATCAGTACAAACGGCATCGACATCCGCAACCGTAGTACTTCTGCAATGGGCCCTCGTTCGTCAAGTCCCTCTGAACGATATCTCATCGCCGGGATCATGCTTCTGTCCGTGGTCAGCGCGAAGCCGCCACACCATGCCATCAGATCCAGAGCTGACAGGTCAATCTAGGAAGCGTGATTTGCCGAAGCATTCACAGCACTACACACGACCTTGGCATCTAGGTGCGCCGGTTTTACCCGCGTCTCAGAACGCGGAATGATGAATCCGCTTCCGGGTGATCCGGTGAAAATCATCTTTACGATCCGAGGAGAAGCGACTTAAGATCGTGAGCGCCCTATGTGTCGGCCGAATTGAGAAACTGACCCCCTGACGAAATGAAGAACTGACCCCTCGGTTATGAGAGGAGGCATGGATGACGGTTGAGATTTCGGCGATTCCTGCATTGTCGAGAAGGATGCGGGGGGAGGAGATGCTTCAGCCTGAAGAAGTGGCAGCGATGCTGCGGCTGCATGAGCTTGGCTGGGGAGCGAAGCGACTTGCGAAGGAATTCGGATGCGCGCGCAACACGGTGCGTCGGTATCTGCGCGAGGGCGGGACTTTTCCGTTTCGCAAGCCTGTGCGGCGGACCGCGTTTGACGGGCTGGACGATTGGCTGCGCGAGCGCTTCTTCCGCCATGGCGGCAACGCCGATGTGGTGCGCCAGGAACTGGAGAGCGAACGTGGGATCGTTATAGGGCTTCGGTCGGTGGAGCTTCGGGTGCAGGGTTGGCGTCGGGAATTGAAGGCGCAGAAGCGCGCGACGGTTCGGTTTGAGACGGCGCCGGGACATCAGATGCAGATCGACTTTGGCGACACGCGGGCGTGGGTCGGCGGCGAGCGTGTTCGGGTGCACCTGTTTGTAGCAACGCTGGGTTACTCGCGTCGGCTGCATATCCGTCCCTCGCTTCGGGAGCGCTAGGCGGACTGGTTCGAGGGGATGGAAGGAGCCTTCCTTCGCTTCGGCGGGGTTCCAACGGAAGTACTGTTCGACAATCCGAAGGCGCTGGTCGAACATCACGATGCGACGACGCGGGAGGTGCGGTTCAATGTGAGGCTGCACACCTTTGCCCGCTACTGGGGATTTAGGCCGCGGGCTTGTGCGCCCTACCGGGCGCGTACGAAGGGGAAGGACGAACGCGGGGTCGGCTATGTCAAGCGCAATGCGATTGCCGGCCGCCGGTTCGAGAACTGGGCGGCGTTCGAGGCGCATCTGGACCGGTGGACACGCGAGATTGCTGATCAGCGTGTGCATGGCACGACCGGCGTGGCTCCTGCGGAGCGCTTTGCCGAAGAAGCCATGGCGCTTCGCCCTCTGGGCGGACGGGCACCGTTTGGGCAGCTGCGCGATCTCGTGCGCAAGGTCCAGGCGGACTGCGCAATCGACCTGGACACGAACAGTTACTCGGTTCCCTGGCGGCTGATCGGGGAGAGCGTCCAAGTCGTGGTGCTGGGCGGCCGCGTTATCGTGCGTCATGCGGGCGAGGTGGTGGCGGATCATGCCTTGTGCCGCGGGCGTCGCCAACGGATTGTCGAGCGGGCGCATCTTGCCGGCGTGGTCGGCGCTGCTGCGCCGGTGCGATCGGCGCCGGCGGAGATCGTTGCGCCTTCCGCTCTGTTGCGGCCGCTGGCCGAATATGAGGCACTGGTGGGAGGCAGCTGGTGATGACGACGGTCGATCACGAGATGCTGGTGGCTCAGCTCGACCGGCTGAAGCTGACCGCGATCCGGGATCAACTCGATACGCTGCTGGACGAAGCGGCGCGTTCGCAAATGACCTTGCGCGAGGCTTTGGCCTTCCTGGTGACGCGCGAGATCGCGCGGCGCGACGAGCGGCGCATCTCCATGGCAGGCAAGATCGCGCAGTTCCCGTTTGTGCGCGAACTCGATGGCTTCGACTTCGACGCGCAGCCGTCGCTGGATCAGCGCCAAGTCCGGGAGCTGGCGACCTGCCGCTGGATTGCCCATGGCGACACGGTCCTGTTCCTTGGACCTCCGGGTACGGGCAAGACACATCTGGCGGTGGCTCTCGGGCGCGAGGCGATCCGGCAGAACCATAGCGTCCAGTTCGTCACGGCGGCCACGCTGGTGGCGATGCTGGCCAAGGCCCATGACGACGGTTCACTCGAAAAGCAGCTGACGACCCTGTCGCGGCCGAAACTGTTGATCATCGACGAGCTCGGCTATCTCCCGTTCGAAGCCAACGCCGCGCATCTGTTCTTCCAGCTGGTGTCGCGGCGTTATGAGCGGGGATCGATCCTGATCACCTCCAACCGCTCGGTGGGCGAATGGGGCAGCGTGTTTGGCGATCCCGTGGTCGCGACCGCGATCCTTGATCGCCTGCTTCATCATTCGACAGTGATCACCATCCGCGGTGACAGCTACCGGCTTCGCGAAAAGCGTCGGTTAGGGCCCAATAAAAAAAGCCGCCACCCCCCCCCCCCCCAACAAAAAAACAAAACAAAGAATAGATTAAAAAAAAAAAAAGGGCACCCCCCACAAAAAAGTTAAT